>DASULL010000496.1:0-6075 GCA_036278215.1 Gammaproteobacteria bacterium
CCTTGCTGGGTTCCCTGTTTGCCCCGCAGACACTGCGCTGGCTGGTGGCCGTATCCTTCATCGCCATGGGCTTGTGGGTTCTTGTCCCCGATAAGGACGACGATGCCGCGGCCAAGTACACGTATGGCGCTTTCCTGAACACCCTGATCGCGTTCTTCCTGCTGGAAATCGGCGACAAGACCCAGATCGCTACGGTGGTGTTGGCGGCCAAATACAGCGACGTGGGACTGGTGGTGCTGGGCACCACGCTGGGCATGCTGGCTGCCAATGTGCCGGTGGTGTTCGCCGGCAGTCATGCCGCCGATCGATTGCCGCTGCGGCTGATCCGCGCTATCGCCGCCGCCATCTTCATCGGGCTGGGGCTGCTGGCCGGCTTTGGCGGTGGCTTGGCGTTGTTTTAAAGCGCGTTAGTCGGCGTTGCCGCTGCCGGCAGCGTGTTCGGCCTCGCACAGCCGGCACCGCAGCGCTTTTCCCAGCATGCCGGCGCGCCCTTCGGGCGTTACCGTCCAAGGGCGCACGAACCAGGGCGGCTGGTGCCGCACGTGCTGGTTGTGACCGCATTCGAGCTCGGCCACCCAGTGGCCTTCGTCGTCTTGATGGAAGCCGACGATGTGGCGATCGATGCGGGCAGGGTTCATGGCTTGTTCGCCTCCGGCGCAACTGGGGATCCAGGCAGCATACGGCACGGATACTTCAGTCTGCGCCGGGGCGGGTTAAACCGGTTTTTCAGGCCGGTATCAATAGCCGACCGAGCCGGTGATCGGCTGCCACTGTCCGCCCTTGACCTGACTGATCAGGGAGGCGCTGGTGCCGATGTGCTTGTCCGGTCCAAAGGAGAGCGTCGGGCCGCCGAAAATATCCTGATAACCGGAGATCTTCTCCAGGCCGGCGAGGAAGCTAGCTACCGTCAGGTCGCGGCCGGCGTTTTCCAGGGCGTGGATCACCAGATCGGCGCTGATATAACCAAGTTGGGCGGAGGCCGGCGGTAGTTCGTTATAGGTTTTCTGATAGCGCGCTATCCAGTCCTTGGCCGGGCCCTCGGCATTGTGCTCGTAGGCGAGGTTGAAGCTGGTGACCGCGTAGTAGCCTTCCGTGGCCCCGCCTTGCGCTTCCGAAACCACTTTGTCGTAGGACGCGATGTTGCCGATCATCGGAACGTTCCAGCCCATGCGCTTGGCAGTGCCATTGATGAGGATGGTATCCCTGAGAATCGTGCCAAGAATCAGCGCCTCGCAGCCGGCATTGCGCAAGCCGCCGAGCGCGGTCATGAAGTCGCTGTCGGTGGGCTTATGGCGCGCCTGGGCAGTCAGCTGCTTGCCCATCGCCTTGAGCTGATCGTTGACCGCTTCCATCGTCTCTTCGCCGAAGTCGCTGTCCTGGGCGAGGACGCAGATTTTTTCGGCGCCCAGCGTCTCCACCGCAAACTTGGTGCCGATGCGGTTCTGGTCGTAATAGGTGGAGGTCGCGGCGAACTTCAGCGGATGCAGCGGGTGGGCCATGGAGCGTGCCGCGGTGTAAGGAAAGATGTTGGGAATGCCCTTTTCGAACATCCGCGGCATGACGGCGTTGTTCATGGGCGTGCCGAGCGCGCCCAGCATGACGAAGATCTTGTCGCGGTTGATCAGCTTGTTGCTCGCCTGCACTGCCTGCGGCACTTGGTACTGATTGTCTTCCACGATCAGGCGCAGCTTGCGGCCGTGAACGCCGCCGTTCTTGTTGGCTTCGTCGAAGCGCATGCGGATGCCGTTGACCGAGCCGACGCCCCAACCGGCGACCGGGCCCGATAACGCCG
Organism: Gammaproteobacteria bacterium; assembly: GCA_036278215.1. Taxonomy (GTDB): domain Bacteria; phylum Pseudomonadota; class Gammaproteobacteria; order Nitrococcales; family AK92; genus JAAYIK01. The sequence continues at coordinate 1,793 of DASULL010000496.1, forward strand.
TGTGCATGCCGAAGACGACCTCATCGGCGCTGACGCCTTGGGTTGCCGCGTGAGCCGAGGCGGCAATGCCGAGGGCAAAGACACCGATCGCCATCGTCCCTGTCAGTTTTTTCAGCGTCATGGGCGGTTCTCCTGTTTTTGTCGGTCCACGCCGGATGGCTTGGTTTTATGGTGGCAACTACAGTTCCAAATACATGCTGTCGATCAAGGCCTTGTATTTCTCGTTGACGAACTTCCGTTTGAGTTTCATGGTCGGGGTCAGCTCCTCGTCCTCCGCCGTCAGACGCTGGTCGATCAGCCGGAACCGCTTTATCGTTTCGACCCGGGCCAGGTTCCGGTTCACTTTCTCGATTTCTCCCCAGATCAGCTCCTGCACTTCCTTAGCGCGGCACAGGCTGGCGTAGTTGGTGAAGGGCACATCGTTGTCCTGGGCGAATTTTTCCACGTTGTCGTGATCGATCATGATCAAGCAGGTCAGGAACTTGCGCTGATCGCCGATCACCACGGCGTCGCTGATGTAAGGCGAGAATTTCAGCTGGTTTTCGATTTCGCTAGGGGTGACGTTCTTGCCGCCGGCAGTGATGATGATGTCTTTCATCCGGTCGGTAATGCGCAGGAAGCCGTCGGCGTCGATGACGCCGACATCGCCGGTGTGCAGCCAGCCGTCCCGGTCGATGGTCTCCGCCGTTTTGTCCGGCTGGTTCAGGTAGCCCATGAAATTCAGTGGGCCGCGGGCGAGAATTTCCCCTTCCGACGAGAGCCTCATTGCCACACCGTCGATGACAGTACCGACGGTGCCCAGCCTGACCTTACCGGCCGAGTTGCTGGTGACGATGCCGGTGGTCTCGGTCTGACCGTAGAGCTCGTACATCTCGATCCCCAGCGCCAAGTACCAGCGGATCAGGTCGGGCGAGATCGGGGCGGCGCCGGTGGCGGTGTAGCGGACCTTGGCCAGGCCGAGCGCGCGTTTGATGTTGCCGTAGACCGTCAGCTCGGCGAGCCAGCGCAGAAAGCGCAGCGGGAGGGGAGTTGGCCGGTTCGCAGTCTGATAGTCGACGACCTTGAAGCCGATCGCCATCGCTGTCCGATAGGCCCACTGGCCGAAGCGGGTAGCATCCTTCATTTGAATGGTGATGCCGGAATAGAACTTTTCCCAAATGCGGGGAACCGCGAAGAAAACGGTCGGCGAAACCTCGCGGATATTTTCCGGCACCGTTTCGAGGTTTTCGGCAAAGTTGATGATCGAGCCGACCGAGAGCGGCCACAGCACCGAAAACGACCGTTCAGCAATGTGGCAGAGCGGCAGGAAGGACAGCTGCTCGTCGCTGGGGCCGAGCGGCAGGCGGTTGCGGGTGCAGACCATCTGCGCCAGGCAATTGCGCTGCGAGAGCATGGCGCCTTTGGGCGGGCCGGTAGTGCCGGAGGTGTAAATCAGGATTGCCAGGTCATCCGGCTGCGACTGATCGATCAGCTGGTCCCAAAGCTCAGGGTGAGTGCGGTGATAGGCTGCGCCGAGTGCATAGAGAGCGTCGATGCTCAGCACCATGTCGTCCTGAAAGTCGCGCAGTCCCTTGCTGTCGTAGACGAACACCTTGACCAGATCCGGCATGGCGGCGCGCTGCTCGAGAAACTTGTCGAGCTGCTCCTCATTCTCGACGAACAGGAATTTGCTCCGCGAATCGTTGACCAGATAGGCCAGCTGCCTGGCGGAATCGGTGGTGTAGATGCCGCTGGTGACGCCGCCGGCGCATTGCGTGCCAAGGTCGGTGAACAGCCATTCCTTGTTGTTTTCCGACAGTACCGAGACGATGTCGCCGCGCTCGAGCCCGAGCGATACCAAGCCCAGTCCGATTGCCCGCGCTTGCTCGCCATAATCGGCCCAGGTGATGGCGCGCCAGATACCCAGGTGTTTCTCCCGCATCGCCGTTTTCCGGCCGAACTCGCGAACCCGGTGACGGAACAGCTTTGGCAGCGTGTCGCAGCCTTCGACTTGATAGATCGCCGGCGCCTCTATCGCCGCGCTCGCCTGGAGCCGTGCCACCGTGCTCATCGTCCGTCTCTCCCTAGCGCCAGGTTTTACGCCGCTTCCAGCGCCGCTTGCCGCGTACGCCGTCGTCCTTCATGCCGAGATAGAATTCACGCACGTCCTTGCTTTGCAGGAGCTGCTCGCAACGGTCCTCCATGACGATGCGGCCGACCTCGAGCACATAGCCGTACTGCCCGACCTTGAGCGCCATATTGGCGTTCTGCTCGACCAGCAGCATGCTTACGCCGTGTTCGCGGTTCAGACGCAGGATGATGTCGAAGATCTCCTGCACCAGCAGCGGCGACAGGCCCAGCGACGGCTCGTCCAGCAGCATCAGGCGGGGCCTGGCCATCAGCCCGCGGCCGATCGCCAGCATTTGCTGCTGACCGCCGGAGAGATAGGCGGCCTGCTGGCCGGCGCGCTCCTTGAGCACTGGGAAGTAGTGGTAAACCATGTCCAGATCGCCGCGGATAGCGTCGCGATCCTTGCGGCGGTAAGCACCGATCTCGAGGTTCTCCCGCACCGACAGGAAAGGGAACACTTCGCGGCCTTCCGGCACATGGGCGATGCCCTGGCGCGCCACCCAGTCGGGGTCGCGCCGGCCGATTTCCTGCCCCTCGAACTTGATCGAGCCTTTTTGCGGATCCATGGCGCCGGAGATGGTTTTCAGGATGGTGGTCTTGCCGGCGCCGTTGGCTCCGAGGATGGTGACGATGCTGCCGGCGGGCACATCCAGGCTGACGCCGCGGATCGCCATGATCGGGCCGTAGTAGGTCTCGACGTTGCGGACGCTGAGCAGTGGTTCAGCCATGGCCGTCGCCCCCCAGATAGGCGCGGATGACGGCGGGGTTTTCCTGCACCGCGCGCGGTGTTCCCTCAGCCAGCATGCGGCCGTCGGCCAGGGCCAGGACGCGGTCGGACACCTGGGAAACCAGCCCCATGTCGTGCTCGACCATGATGACGGTGATGCCGAGGTCTTTTTTGATGTCCTCTATCCAGAAGGCCATATCCTCGGTTTCCTCCACGTTCAGGCCGGAGGCCGGTTCGTCGAGCAGCAGGAGCTGCGGCGAGGTGCAGAGCGCCCGGCCAAGCTCGACGACCTTGCGCACGCCGTACGGCAGGTTGGCGATCAGCTGATCGCGGTAATGCTGCAGGTCGAGCAGATCGATGATTTCCTCGACCCGCTGGCGCTGGGCCAGCTCCGCCCGCCGCACTGATGGCAGGAACAGCAGTTCCGAGAACAGGTTCGAGCGCTTGTGCACATGCCGGCCGACCAGCAGGTTCTGCAGCACCGAAGCGTGCTCGAACAGCTCGATGTTCTGGAAAGTGCGGGCAATCCCGAGCCTGGCGATCCGGTGAGGTGGCAGGTCGGTGATGTCCTGGCCGTTGAAATGCAGGCGGCCGTCAGTCGGGTCGTAGATCCGGCTGATCAGGTTGAAAATGGTGGTTTTGCCGGCGCCGTTGGGGCCGACGATGGTGAAGATTTCGCCGCGCCGTACGGTGAAGCTGACGCCGTCGACCGCGCGGATTCCGCCGAAGGCGATCGCCAGCTGGTCCGCCGCGAACAGGATGTCGGCGCTCATTGCATGCGCTCCGTTTTCAGGAAGGCCTTCTGGCGTTTGAAGGTCGCCTTGCGATAGAGCGGAAAGACGTCGAAGTAGAGCTTGACCTTGCGCCAGCGGCCGTACAGCCCCAGCGGCTCGAAGATGATGAACAGCACCAGGATCAGGCCGAAGATGCCGGCTTCGAGACCGGGAGTGTTGGCCACGCCCGGCGGCAGGAAATCGCGTAGCAGGGCCAGCGCCTGCGGCAGGAAGCCAACGAAGATGGCGCCGAAGATCGCGCCGTGGAGAGAGCCGAGGCCGCCGACCACCACCATCAGCAGCAACTGGATCGAGAGAATGATGTTGAAAGCGTCCGGCGCCAAGTAGCTCAGCTTGTGGGCGAACAGCCCGCCGGCCAGGCCGGTGATGCCGGCGGACAGACCAAAGGCGATGGTCTTGTAGGTGACCAGGTGGATGCCCAGGCTCTGCGCCGAGATCTCCGAATCGCGGATTGCTATCAGCGCCCTCCCGGTAGGGGAGCGCAGCAGGTTGGCGCAGCCGAGCAATACCAGGATCAGCACCGCCAGGCAGATGTAATACAGCTGCCAGGATTCGGTCAGGCTCACTCCGAACAGCACCGGATAATTCACCGACATTCCTTGAAAGCCGCCGGTTACCGATTTGAAGTTGATCGCCATCTGCTCGACGATGAT
>DASULL010000497.1:0-3523 GCA_036278215.1 Gammaproteobacteria bacterium
GGCCCCAGCGAAGGGCTGGGCGAGGCCCCACATCAGGTTCTGCACCGCCAGGGCGAAGGCGAAGACGCCCCGACCCCAGCCCAGATCGCTGCTCATGGGTTCCAGGAAGAGGCCGAAGCCGTGGCGCAGGCCCATGGCCAGAGTGACCACCAGGCTGCCGAGGACGAGCACTAAAAGAGAGTGGCGGCGCAAGGTGTTCATCGGCTTATCCCATGCTTGGATTTATTGGATTTGGTTGCGGCTTGCTAACCGGCGGTTGCCGGATCTTCGCCTGCTGCCGCAGGCGTTCGCGGCTAAAGCCGTATTAGCCCCTTTACGGGGCCTCCTACAGGAGAAGGCCCTGCCAATCTGGAGCGACACACCCTGTAGGAGCGGCTTTAGCCGCGACAGCCGGCCGAGAGGCCGGCACAGCCAAGGCGGCTGGCTAAACCGCCGCTCAGGCGGTGGCGGACTAGCGTTCGTCGGCTGTTGTTAGGAGGCTCTTAGTACGCGCCCCGGCAGTTAACGGCAATCTCTATAACACGCTCGATCAGTTTTCCGCCATCGGCCAGTGCAAGCAGGTTCATCCTGTGCTGCGCGCTCCACACCGAGGCAGCCTGCCGGTCTCCCGATCAGGGTTGGGTTCGCAGCGCAATCGATCCAATATTCGCCGCAGTGTTTTGCCCGCTCTACATCGCTGTACGCCGCTTTCCCGCCTCGCCGAGCCGGCTCAGCGCCCGATCGACGTGGGCCGGCCAGTCGTCCGGCGCCATTTCCTGATAGCCGGTACCGGCTGGCGCGGCACTGGCAATGACGACATGCGGCCGCAGTTCGCGCAGCAGAGCAAGGCTGGCGGCGAGCGCGTCGCGGTCGCTGAGGCCCGGCAGCAGACCAGGCTTCCATGAGCCATCGTCGCCGAGGAACAGCGTATCGCCGGTGAACAGGTAGCGTTTCCCGAAGGGCGAGTGCACCAGAAAGCAGGTGCTCCCCGGTGAGTGTCCGGGTGTCGGAATGACTTCGATATTGCCGAGATGCCGCTCTCGCTGGTCGAACAGAATATCGGGCGCGCAGACACGGGCGAAATCGTCCCGCTCGCGTACATGGCCGCCGAGCTGCGCGCCGAAGCGCTGGCGGATGATGGCCAGCGAAGCGCCGACTTCATCCCGATGGCTCAGATACTGGCGCGACACGCCGCCCAGCTCGGCCATGCGCTCGATCTCATGCCGGTGGCCGGTGGCGTAGAACAGCACATTGCCGTCGTCCCGGACCAGCAGATAGGCATGTGTCATGAGGCCGGGCAGTACATGCTCCTGCTCCGTTTCCCAAAGATCCGGCTGAATCTGTCTCATGGTTCGCTCCCTTGGTTGAGGCCGATAAACAGGAACCATGGGGCCTCAAGCTTGGTTGAGGTCAAGAGGCAGTATCTCGGCGCTGCCCAACACGCAGCAAATGAGGGGCCGATTTATTGTTGCCATCGTCTGGCCTGCTGGACGCTCCCAGCAGAGGGAGGAGCTATGCCCAGGATGGGCTGAGTGGTTCTACCGCGCCGCTCCGCGCTTGGTTGTAAGCCCCGCTGCCAAGCTGCAACGGGGGCGGAACATAAATCGGTCCGTGCTTTTCTGCTGACTGGCCGCTAGCCGCCCAGCCCGGCCAAGTGGCTGTGCACGGACTGCACGGCGCCGGAGCCGTCGCCCACGGCGGCGACGATGCGCTTGGGCGCGCCGTGGCGGACGTCGCCGGCGGCGAACACGCCGGGAAGGCTGGTCTCGAAGGGCAGCGGCAGACGCTCCAGCGGCCAGCCGTCGTCCAGCCCTTGCTCTACCAGATCGCGGCCGGTCAGCAGAAAGCCATGCGCGTCGCGGGCCATGCCGGTGGGCAGCCAGGCGGTGCGCGGTGCGCCGCCGATGAGGATGAACAGGGCGCCGGCGGTCACTTCCTCGCGCTCGCCGTTAGCGCGGTTGCGTAGCACCAGCCGTTCCAGCTGGTGCTCGCCGGCGCCGTCTACCACCTCGGTGCGGAAGCGCATGGTGAGATTGCGGGTTTCCGCCAGCTCATCGAGCAGGTAGCGGGACATGGTGCCGCTCAGGGACCCGCCCCGCACCAGCAGCGTTACCGAGCGGGCATAGCGGGCCAGGTGCAGCGCGGCCTGACCGGCCGAGTTGCCGCCGCCGACGACGTACACCTCGCGCTCGCTCATGGCTTGGGCTTCGCTGGCGGCGGTGCCGTAGTAGACGCCGGCGCCGGCCAGACGGTCGACCGCCGGGATGCCGAGCTGCCGGTAGCTCACGCCGGTGGCCAGCAGCACGGCGCGGCTGCGGATCTCGTAGCCGCCGGACAGCTCCAGCACGTATTCGCTTTCCTGGGGGCGCAAGGCCGTTGCCTCGCGCGAGAACACGAACTGGCTCTGGAACAGCCAAGCCTGGCGGAAGGCGGCGCGCATCAGTTCGCCGCCGCCGACTCCGCGCGGGAAGCCGAGGTAGTTACGCACCATAGAGCTGGTACCGGCCTGGCCGCCCGGCGCATCCGGTTCCACCACCACGGTGTCGAGTCCTTCGGAGGCGGCGTAGACGGCGGCGGACAAGCCCGCCGGCCCGGCGCCGACGATGGCGAGGTCGTAGCGGCGCGGTTCGGGAGTGGTGCGCACGCCGATGGCCTCATCCAGCTCCTGGTCGCTGGGGTCGATCAGCGTCTCGCCGTTGTAGAGCACGCACACCGGCAGCCGGTCCGGGCCTACGCCTACTGCCGCAAGCAGGTCGCGCCCCTCGGGCGAATCGACGTCGTAGAACACGCCGGGGATGCCGGAGCGGTTCAGCATGTCGCGAAGGGCGTAGGAGCGCGGTGCCCAGCGCTTGCCGACCACGCGCACCAGCTGGAACTGCTCGCGGTTCTGTCGCGCCCACTCTTCCAGCAGCACTGCCACCGCGCGGTAGAACTGCTCGTCGGGGCTGCCGTAGGGCTTGCGGATGTAGTCGTCGGCTTGGCGGAAGGTCAGCGCCTGCAGCAGTACGCCGGCGCAGGAGAAATCGCCCAGTTCCACCAGCAGCGCTCGCCGCGCCTCCAGCGCGAGATCCCGTACCTTGGCGAGCAGCTCGACGCCACCACCCTCGGGCAGCTGGTAGTCGGCGAAGACGACCGCCACCTGACGGCCGGCCGCGCGCAGCTCTCGCAGCCGCGCCTCGCCGGCGGCGACGCTATCGCCGCCGATAATCTGGTAGTCCTCGCCGTAGCGCCGCTGCAGCTCCTGCTCGACCCGCTGGCGCGACTCCGGACCTGGGTCGAGGACTAATAATACGGGCTTGTCCATCGTCACCCTCCTCCGGTGCGCAGTGGCGCCTTTGCAAGCTGAATGTAGGGATGCCGTTGAAAAAATCAGCGGGGGCTGATGATGAAACTAGGTCTTGCGATCCAGTGGCGGCCAAGCGTTATCGGTAAGCATTGCAGCCATGCTGGCAAGAGGCCTTGCCTGGCGGCGGGTACGCAAGAGGTCTTTTTCCCCTCTCCCCCAGCCCCTCTCCCGCGAGGGGAGAGGGGAGTAAGAACTAAC
>DASULL010000498.1:0-6785 GCA_036278215.1 Gammaproteobacteria bacterium
TTCCCCTCTGTGCTCGCCGTGCCTCTGTGGTGAACCCCGCATCCTCCCTACACGTATAAGCCCTCGATTACCGCGGCGTATTTTTTGTAGATGTTGCTGCGGCGGACCTTCATGGTGGCAGTCACTTCGTCGTCGTCGTGATCCAGCTCTTTGGTCAGCAGGTGGAAGCGCTTGATCTGGGCGACCTGCGCCAGCTGGGCGTTGCCTTTATTGACCTCGGCCTGGATCAGTTCATTGACTCGCGGATTTTCCGCCAGGCTGCGGAAGGTGGTGTAGGGAATGCCTTCCTGCTCGGCCCACTTCGCCACCGTTTCGTAATCGATCTGGATGAGTGCGGCGACGTAGCGGCGGCCCTCGGCCAGCACCATGCACTCCTTGATAAACGGGCTGGCCTTGATGGTGTTCTCGATCTCTGAGGGTGAGAGGTTCTTGCCGCCGGCGGTGATCATGATGTCCTTGAGCCGGTCGACGATCCTCAGTTCCTCGCCCACCCAGGCGCCGACATCGCCGGTGTGCAGCCAGCCGTTGCGGATGGTCTCGGCGGTAGCGGCCGCGTTCTTGTAGTAGCCCTGGAACACTAGGCCACCGCGGATGAGGATCTCGTCGTGCTCGCCGAGTTTGACCTCCACGCCGTCGATGGCACGGCCGACGGTGCCGAGCGTGAAGCGCTCCAACCGCTGGCCAGTGGCGACGCCGGTGCTCTCCGTCTGGCCGTAGACCTCGATCAGCGGGAGGCCGATGATGCGGAAGAAACGCAGGATCTCCGGTGCGATGGAGGCGGCGCCGGTCATGGCGACCCGGCAGCGGCGCAGGCCGATGTAGTTCTGCAGGGCCCGGAACACCAGCAGATAGCACAGGCCAAAACGCAGGCGGTCGATCAGTGTGTGCTGCACGCGTGGCTTGGTCGCGAGCGGCTCGCAGCTGCGCATGGCCCAATTGAACAGCGCCTGCCGCAACCAACCCGTTTCCTGCATTTTGATGTAAATTGACGAGTGCAGTTTCTCCCAGATGCGGGGCACGCCGAGGAAGAATGTCGGCGCCACCTCGCGCAGATCCTCCTGCACCGTGCGCAGGCTCTCGCCGAAACTGACGGTGCTGCCGACGTACATCGGGCCGATGTTGGTGACCGCTTGCTCAGCGACATGGCAAAGCGGCAGGTAGGAGAGGCTGGAGTCTTTCGAGCTGAGAGAGAGCAGGTCGACCAGGCCGGGGGCGGCAGCATGCAAATTGCCCCAGCTGATCATGGCGCCTTTAGGGCGGCCGGTGGAGCCGGAGGTGTAGATCATGAGCGCGGTATCGCCCATTTGCTGGCTGTCCAGCAACTGGTCGACCGACCCGGGGTGCTTTTGCTCGTAGTCCGCGCCCAGGCTTTCCACTTCTTCGAAGCTGCGCAGCCGCTCGCGGTCGTAGCGGCGCAGGCCCTTCATGTCGATGACCACGTTCTGGCGCAGCCGCGGCAGTTGCGGCCAAGCCTCGATGATCTTGTCGGTCTGTTCCTGGTCCTCGCAGATCACCAGCTCGGTATCGCTGTGCTCCAGCACGTAGGCGACTTCGTTCCAAGGGCTGGTCGGATACACGCCGACGCAGATCGCCTGGATGATGCCTATCCCCATCTGGCCGATGACCCACTCGGCGCGGTTCTCGGAAATGATGGCGACGTGTGCTCCGGGCTCTACGCCCATCGCCTTCAGGCCCAGGCCGAAATGGCGGGCACGGCGGTAATAATCGGCCCAGCTAATGGGCCGCCAGATGCCGAAATCCTTCTGCCGCAAGGCCAGTGCGTCCGGCTGCTGGCGCGCATGTTGGCGCAGCATCTGGGGTAAGGTCAGCTCGGATAATGTCCGGTGTTTCATGACAGCCAACGTTTCCGCCGCTTGTAGTGCTTGATGTCGCGGTAGCTGCGGGCTTGGCCTTCCGGCCCGCCCACGCCCAGGTAGAATTCCTGCACGTCCTCGTTGGCCATCAGCTTGTCGGGTGTGCCGTCGATGACGATCTTGCCGCTTTCCATGATGTAGCCGTAGGAGGCGATGGCCAGCGAAACCGCTGCGTTCTGTTCGACCAGCAGAATGGTCGTGCCCTGTTCGCGGTTGATGCGGGCGACGATGGTGAAGACTTCCTCCACCAGTAGCGGCGCCAAGCCCAGCGACGGCTCATCCAGCATGATCAATTCTGGCTGAGCGATCAGCGCCCGGCCGATGGCGAGCATCTGCTGCTCGCCGCCGGAGAGATAGCCGGCGAGCTGGCGCCGGCGCTCTTTCAGTCGCGGGAAGTACTCGTAAACCAGCTCGAAGCCATTGCCGGAATTTTGCTTGCGGCCGTGCAGAGCATAGGTGGCGGCAATCAGATTCTCCTCGACATTGAGGTCCTCGAACACGTGCCGGCCTTCCATGACATGGAACAGGCCGCTGCGCACTCGTCGCTCCGGCGGTTGTGCCAGCACCGACTCTCCTTTGAAGTGGATTTCGCCGGCAGTAACTGCGCCGTCTTCGAGGCTCAGCAGGCCGGAGATGCTCTTCAGGGTGGTCGATTTGCCGGCACCGTTGGAGCCGAGAAGGGCGACGATCGCCCCCCGCGGCACCCGCAGTGACAGGCCCCGCAGGACCTGTACCGCCTTGTTGTAGACAACCTCGATATTGTCGACTTCCAGAATGGCTTCCATGCAGACGACTCAGTCGAGGTGGATCCAGTTGGATACCGGCTCGAACTTGCCGGTCTCGGCATTGGCCCGGTAGATGCGACCGACCGGGAAGGAGTGGTCCTTGACCGTCACCGGCACGCCGATAATGCCGCCGGTATCCCAATCCTTGATCGACTCCAGCGCCTCCTTGAGGTTATCGCCGGTCAACGGCTTGCCGGCATCCAGGGTCCGCTTGACGACTTCAGTCCAGACCATGGCATTGAACCAGCCCTGGATGTAGCCGGTGGGGCGGTAATCCATACTGGGATCGCTCTTCTTGGCCTGCTCGTGCAGGGCCTTGAACATCGGCCCGTCTTCGTCGGAACCGAAGTAGTTGTAGGGCATGACGCCCATGAAACCGTCGGCGTCTTTGCCCATCTTCTCGATGATCAGCCGATCCATGGACCAGAAGGTGCCCATGAATTTGGTGTTCAGCCCCATCTGGCGCATCTGCACCATGAACTCGTTGATGGGCGAGAGGATGTAGCCGTGGAAGATGACGTAGTCAGGCCGCTTGCGGCGCAGCTTGATGACCTCTGCCGAGACATCGACGCTGCCCGGCTTGGTCATGATCTCCTCGACCACCTCGACCCCCACCTTCTTGGCGTAATCGCGGCCCGGGGCAATCGGGTCGCGGCCGAACTCGGTGTCGCTGTAAACGAAGGCGACGGTTGGTTTCTTGCCGCCCTTGGCCTCGGAAGCGATGTACTCCAGGATGATGGCGAACATCTGCGTGTAGTTGGGGCCGGGGATGAACTGGAAAGGATACTGCTTGCTATCGGTGAGCGCGGTGGCAAAAGAAGCGCCGCTCATGATCATATTGTTGGCGCTGTTGAGATCAGAGGCGATAGCGCGCATGAAGCCGGTGCTGTCACCGTAATAGCAGCACGGCGAGTTGCTGCCGGAGATTTTCTTGTAGGCCGCTACCGAGCGATCCACCTGGTAGCCGGTATCCTCCATCACGTACTGCACCCGGCGCCCGTTGATACCGCCCTGGCTGTTGATCCAGTTGGTGTAATCGGTGAGACCGGCGTGCATATGAATGCCGGCGAAGGCGAATACGCCGGTCAGCGGAATGGAGCCGCCGAAGACAATGGGTTGGTTATCCTTGGACTGAGCGACAGTCGTGCCGCTGCCGCCCATTGCCAGAGCGATGGCCGCCGCTGTGGTAAACCGTCGGGCATGCTTCCGGATGGTCTCTAACATGCTCTCTCCTCCTGGTCAGTTCTTTGTTGTATTCGGATCAAGTTCTGAAAGGCCACAAATGGAAGAATCGGCGGATCCTGCGCCAGATTTCCGCCAGTCCGTTCGGTTCAAAAAGCAGAAAACCAACGATCAAGCTGCCAAACACCACGCCTAGCAGCGGCGACATGAACACCGGCGCCTGGGGGTAGAAGGGGGTGACCACAGCGGTCAACAGCTTCAGGCCTTCCGGCACCAGCGTCATGAAGATCGCGCCGAGCACGCCGCCGAGGATGCTGCCCATACCGCCGACGATGATCGCGGCCAGATAGAAGATGGACATCGCCAGCGGAAAGCTCTCCGGGGTCACCACCCGGAAAAAATAGGCGAACAGGCCGCCGGCGACTCCTGCATAGAATGAGCTCAGGCCGAACGACATCAGCTTGTACTTGAGCAGGGGGATGCCGAGGACTTCGGCGGAAATATCGCGGTCGCGGATGGCGATGAAGGCGCGGCCGACTCGGGTGCGGAAGACGTTGCGGGCAGCCAGCAGCATCAGTACGGCCAGAGGCATGATGATGAAATACATGCGGAAGTCGTTGTGGAAGGTGATGCCGAGCAGCTGCGCCGGCCGCAGGCTCAGGCCGGCCATGCCGCCGGTCACCGCGGCCCACTCGCTGAAAATGAAATGCAGGAACACGCTGGCAGCCAGGGTGGCGATCGCCAGATACAGCCCTTTTACCCGCAGCGACGGCAGGCCGACGACAACGCCGATAGCGGCGGTCAGCAACCCGGCGGCGAGCAGCGCTAGCGGGAATGGCAGCGCGGTGTGCAGCGACAGCCAAGCCACCGTGTAGCCGCCGACGCCCATGAAACCGGCTTGGCCGAGCGAGATCAGGCCGGTGAAGCCGGTGAGGATATTGAGGCCGGTGGCGCTGATCACGGCTATCCCCACCAGGCAGCCGAGGTAGAGCAGATAGGAGTTGGCAACGAAGGGAAAGACGAGCAGCGCCAACAGCAGCAGAGCGAACCAGACCTGCTGGGTGGTGGTGGTCCACAAAGCCTCGTCGGCCAGATAAGTATGCTTGGCGTCACCGATGCGCATGATTACAACCGCTCGATTTCGTGGGTGCCGAACAGCCCATAGGGCCGGAAGACCAGGATGAGCGCCAACACCGAGAAGGTCGCCAGCAAACGGTACTCGCCGCCGAAAAATGCGCCTGCCACGGTTTCCAGCCAGCCGACGAACAGGCCGGCGAGCAGCGCGCCGAGGATGCTGTCGAGGCCGCCGACGATGACGATCACCAGCACGCTGAGGCCGATCACACCCGACTGCGGACTGAGCCCGCCGGTGGCCGCCACCAGGATGCCGGCCAGCGAGGCGGCCAGCGAGCCGAACACCCAGGCCAGGTTGAAGACGCGGCGCACGTTGATGCCCATGGAATACGCCGCCGCCTGATCGGAGGCGGTTGCGCGCAGGGCGACGCCGCCGCGTGAGAAGCGGAAGTAGAGCAGGTACAGCGCCAGCACCGCAGCGCCGATGAGAAAGCCGTAGGCGATCTTCGGCGCCAGGTACAGCGGGCCGAGGAACACCGGCTCGCGCGGCAGGAAGTCGGGGAGCAGCTGCGGGTCGGCAGTCCAGATGATTTCCGCCAGCCCCACCAGGATGCTGGCAAGGCCGATGGTCACCATCACCACGGCAATCGGCGATTCGCCCAGCATTGGCCGGATCATCACCTTTTCCACCACGCCGCCGAGCACGGTGCCACCCAGCACCGCCAGCGGCAGGGCGAGCCAGGGGGAGAGCTGCATGCCGCCGGCGAAGCTGAGGAACAGATAGGCGGCGAACATCATGATCTCGCCGATGGCGAAATTAATGACCCGGGTGGCTTTGTAGATGATCACGAAGCCGAGGGCAATCAGAGAGTAAAGGCCGCCGGTGGCCAGCCCGGCGAGGCTGACCTCGCCGAAGAACAACCAGTCCATCAGGCCGCCTCTTGCTTCGGGTTCAGCCGCCGGCGCAAGGCGTCGATGTCGCCGTCGCCGAGATAGGCCTGGATCACCGCCGGATCTTGCTGGACTCTGGCCGGTGCGCCGTCGGCGATTACTTGGCCGAAGTTGAGCACGACCACGTGATCCGAGATATCCATCACCATGCTCATGTCGTGCTCGACCATCAGCACGGTGACGTCCCACTCGTCCTTGATGTCGAGGATGAAGCGGGCCATGTCTTCTTTTTCCTCGCGATTCATGCCCGCCACCGGCTCGTCCAGCATCAGCACGGTCGGCCGCATCGCCAGCGCCCGCGCCAGCTCGACCCGCTTCTGCAGACCATATGGAAGGTTGGCGACCGGCTGTCGGCGGATATGATCGATTTCCAGGAAATCGATGATGCGCCGCTCTACCTCCTCCCGGACTGCCATTTCTTCCCGCCGGGCGCGGCCGAGGTAGGCCAGGGCAGCAAGCAGGCCGGTTTGCATGTGCACGTGGGCGCCCAGTTTGATGTTGTCGAGCACAGTCATGCCGCGGAACAGGGCGATATTTTGAAAGGTGCGGGCAAGGCCCAGGGCAGCGCGTGCCGGCGGCGCCAGCCGGGTGATGTCTCCGCCCCGGAAGCGGATGTTGCCCTGCTGCGGCCGGTAGAAGCCGGAGATGCAGTTGAACAACGAAGTTTTGCCGGCGCCGTTAGGTCCGATCACGGTCGTGATCGAGCCTTCCGGTACCTGGAAGCTCACGTCGCGGAGTGCTGCGACGCCGCCGAAGGACAGGTGAACGTTGACGGCCTCAAGAATATTCACAGCACCCCCAACGTTTATTGCTTCTGGACCGGCCGACGACCGGACTCACTGCGCAGCAGCGTTACTCGCGTTTCTATTTGGCTCGCGCTGAAGCGAGTCCTTGAAAATTAACGTTAGACGACGCTAAT
>DASULL010000499.1:0-6947 GCA_036278215.1 Gammaproteobacteria bacterium
GAACTGCCGATTGTCCTTCGGCAAGCCCCAGATAACCTTCACAAAGGGCGTCTCCGCCTCGCACGCGAACCGTCAACGGCGCATCAACATGGCTATCGAAGACGATGACGTCCCCCTCGCGCAGTTCCGCTAGAGCGGCCAGCTCGATCTCTGCCTGACCGAGCTCCACATCCAGCATGATCGAGCGCCCCAACAGTGCCTCTGCACGGGGAACCGGATCGACACCGGCTGCCACAACCGTCTGTTTGGGAAGCAGATCGCGAACTAATGCTGCTGACAGCACGACTGGCAGCACTGCTGAGCCCACCTGTACCTCGAGAAGAACCGTACCACTGCCTCTTTGCGCCAGCCGTTTCCACTCTTCTGCCGTAGGGGCGCTTAGCGCTTTCGCAGCCTGTACCAGCGAGTGCAGCAAATCCTGCAGGCATTGCACGACAATGGCCCGAAGCATCGGCACTACAGCAGCCCCCGTAGTGGCGCCGTAGATTGCCGACAGCAAGCTTGCAGCAGTGGAGATACCACATTGCACATGCGCCCAGCGCTCGACATCGACCCCGATCGTGCTGGTAAACGTGTCGTTGCCCGGTGGCAGCTGGGATAAAGGAACGGCGCGGCAGCAAACATTCGCCTCCGGCAGCCAATCTGCCTGCCACTCGGTCAGCCGATCAGTTAGCGCCAGCTGCAAGCTCTCCAGCTGGCTGCGGTCGTATAAACGAAAGGGAGCAATCACCACATTCAAGTCCCTCAACGGCCGCCGGAGGTATCGGCGATGAGCGTATCCAACAACTGATTAGCTACGTTCATAAGCTGTGAGCTCGCCTGAAAGCCGCGCTGATTGATGATGATGTCGGAAAATTCTGCGGTGAGATCGACGTTAGAAAGTTCGATATTTTTCGCCACTACGCTTCCCATGCCACCGCTACTCGCTATAGCAAATCTCGGCGACAGGTTCGCTGGCGCACGAAATAGATTATCGCCAACCGGCTGCAAGCTCTGGCGATCAAAGAAATCCGCAAGAGCCAGCTGCGGCCCGGTAACCGTCTGGCCATTCGAATAAGTCAGCGTAAGCTTGCCTGATGCATCGAAAGTCGTTTCCGACAGACTACCAAGCGCATGGCCGTCAACCTGCGCCACTCGCAGCGTCGAGGTACTGCCAGTGGCATAGCTGGTTGCTCCGAGCATGCTGCCCGGCTCGCCGAAAAAGAACGTCACAGTCATCGGCGGAGCAGTACCGAAGCGCATATTCACATCGAAGCTGTTGAAGCCAGCCTCAGGCGTCCCATCTGGCCGGAAACGAATTTCGAACGGCCCGCCCCCCACTGGTTGACCATTACTGTCGGCGACTTCGACCAGCCAGCCACCCATGGCCATCGGGTTTTTTGTGAACGTTATATTCAGCGTGTGAAGGTCACCGACTGGATCGTGGATCTGCACTGTAACGGTCCGCGGTGTCGTATTAGAGGGACTGGACGAGAGGTTATCCTCGAACGCGATCCTTGAGGTCGCCTTTGGTGCGCTGGTCCGCAGCCCGGCAATCGAAATATCGTCCAAGGCAGAACCGTTGTAAGCCATGACTCTGCCGCCGGTAGTGCTGTCGATAAGGTAGCCCTCATCGCTCAGCTCGAACTGACCGGCGCGGGTATAAAAGAGCTCTCCATTTTTACGCAACACGAAAAAGCCGTTACCGCTGATCGCCGCGTCGAGGTCGCGCCCGGTGGGGCTCATCTCGCCATTGGTAAAAACACGCTGGCCGCTGCCAACATCATTGCCGCTTCCGACCCAAATCGACCGCTGGCCGGAATAACCGTGCCCAGCAAAGCCGGCATTATAAAACACATCCTTAAAGGCAACTTCGGAGCGCTTGAACCCCGGCGTATTCATGTTCGAGACGTTATTACTGATAACGTCTAGCATCGAGGAGAAGCCAAGCATTGCTCCCGTGCTGGTATAGATTGGCTTGAACATGCTCGCTCCTTAATTACGCACTAGACGTATCTGCGACAGGCTGACATTTGACAGTGCTTGCCCGTTATCGAGCTTAACGGCCAGCAGCGGAAATCCTTGCTCGAATGTTACCGTGGTGACTTCGCCGGTTACACCACTACCATTATGTAATACGATTTCGACCTTCTTGCCGAGAAGGCCTATGGATTGGCTCGCTCCCTGGAAGGTTAGCAAGCTTTCCAGCCGCTCGTTCATTTGGCGAGTCTGATCCAAATTAGTGAACTGGGCCAGTTGCACCAGAAACTCCTGGTTATTCATTGGCTCCAATGGATCTTGAAACGACAATTGCGCCAAGAACAGGCGGATGAAGTCCTCCTGATCCATACCGGCCCGACGCAAGGCTGCGCTATTGCTGCTATCGGATATCGAACCAATCGATCCCACAGGCATTTTTTATCTCCTGCTCCAGGTCACAGCCGACGATCCAAGGTGGTTTCTTCGCCCTTTGACTCCCCGCCGACACCTGCCCTCGGCCGCGCCAATAAATAGGTGCCGTTGACCAGCAAGCTGCCGAGAATCAGGCCTGTTCGCGCCAACCACTTCCGTAGGCTGGAATGCAACCCTCGCTGCTCGGCCTCGTCGAGAGCGTAATCGCGCAGCCGCACATGGGCTGCTCCCCCCTCAATCATCACTACGACATGCGCAGGGCCGGGGAGCTGTTTAGGTTGCGAGCCGGTATGCAACGCTGGCTTCGGCTGCGGTGTTTTGGCGACAGCAACCGATGCTTCCGCCAATGGCCCGGCAGCTCGCATCCCAATCAGCGCAGCATTGCCTTCGATGGGTGCGACCAGGGGCGGCGCCACGGTTGTTCTGCCAGGCGACGAGCTTGCTGCTGCAGGGGTAACCTGCTCCTCTGACGGTATCGCATCCGCTCCTGCCCCAGCAGAGCAGTCGGACCAGGAAGGCAAGGCCACCCGCCGCTCATTCAACCCTTCCGGTCGGGTATTCGGCCGGTTTGGCGCCCCGGAACCGACGGCAGGTTGTTCTTGCTGCATGCTCTGGTACAACGCTTCGTCCCATCGCTGCCGCCAACCACGGCGCAGCGATGTCGCATGGTTTGTGCCATCGCTCCCAAGCGGTGCCGTGACTGTCCCTGGCAGGGCGCTACTCTTCATGCTTCCACCTCAAGAGGCACATCTCGTCGGCTTCCCGTTGCCACTGGCGTAAATGAGCCTCGACCGCCTGCTCGTGCTTGCGGCTTTCGTGCTTGTCCAAGACCTGGCATTGCCGGTCCATATGCTGGTAGTGCGCCAACGCCTGCTGCTGCACCCGCTGCGATCGCCGCAGGGTATCCCGCTCTCGATCCAGAACCTGCCGCTGCGACTCTAGGTACGCCAACATGCTCGTATAGGCCGCCGGATCGAAGCCGGCACCCGCCTCGAGAATTCGACGTGCGTTCTCCTCTGCCGCATGCAGAGCATCCTCAGCAGCATCACTCTGAGCTTTTGCTTGATCCACCAAACGCGTCGCTTGCATGAGGTCCTGCCGCGCTAAATCGGCTTCCCAACGGGATTTCTTCTTCACCGCTTCGAGCCGATAACGAAAGAAGAGCTTCGTCATGCTTGTTCTAACCAAAGATTCCGCTGAGACGCCGCGTGCTCTCTGAGCCGCTGGTTTTTTCGTCCAGCGATTGCTGTAGAAACCGGTCTATTTCCGGCATCAGCTTCAGTGCACGATCAAGCTTCGGGTTGGAGCCGGCACGGTAGGCGCCGACCTCCACCAAGTCCTTCGAGCGCTCATAGATGCTCAATAAATCGACGACCTCTTTGGCCAACTGCTCGCCTTGCTCATCCTGCAGGTCGCGCATCAAACGGCTGACGCTTCGTAATACGTCAATGGCAGGAAAATGACCGGCATTGGCCAGATCGCGCGACAAGACGATGTGGCCATCGATGATGGAGCGCACGCTATCGGCAATCGGATCGTTGAGGTCGTCACCTTCCACAAGCACCGTGTAGAAGGCTGTAATGGACCCCGCTTCCGCAGAGGTACCGCTGCGCTCCAGCAACTTTGGCAGCACGGTGAAGACGGTCGGGGTATAGCCGCGCGCTGTTGGCGGCTCGCCGATCGCCAAGCCGATCTCCCGCTGCGCCATGGCAAACCGGGTAACCGAGTCCATCGTTAGAACGACATCACGGCCGCTGTTGCGGAAAAACTCAGCGATCGCTGTTGCAGCAAGCGCCGCGTGCGAACGCACCAGGGCCGGCTGATCGGAGGTCGCAACAACGACGACGCTGCGAGCCAAGCCCTCGCGGCCGAGGCAGTCTTCAATGAAATCCAGTACCTCGCGGCCACGCTCACCGATCAGGGCGATCACGTTAACGTCCGCCTGCATATTGCGGGCGATCATCCCCAGCAACGTACTTTTGCCAACGCCACTACCGGCAAATATGCCCATGCGCTGGCCCTTGCCGACAGTAAGCAATGCGTCGACCGCCCGTACTCCAGTTTCCAACCGCTGCTTGATTCGCGAACGCGCCAACGGATTGATCGGCTCAGCGTACAGTGGATAGCTGACTGTCGACTGGATCGGTGGACCGTCGTCCAGTGGCTGGCCAAAGGCATCTACCACCCGCCCCAGCAACGCTTCGCCGACTGGCACATCGACTGGTCGGCCGGTCGCAATTATTTCGCTGCCAAGGCTGATGCCACGCAGATCGCCGTACGGCATTAACAGCACTCGCCCCGCCTTTAAGGCGACCACTTCCGCTAGCACGGTTCCGTTCGCCGCCCCCGACGGGCGGATCTGGCACAGCTCGCCGAGAAATACGTCGGGGCCGTTCGATTCCACTACCAAGCCCGAGATCTGATTGACTTGGCCGATCCGCACCACCGGCTCGCATGCCCTTACCGCCTCGAGAAACTGTCTCATGGCGCTAGCGCTCTGCATCTCGCTGCCGCTGAGCGGTCACTATTGCTTCTTTCAGCCGGCGAAGCTGCTGGTCGAGGCGACCGTCCAAGGTTCCGTTCTCGGTTTCCACCAAGCACCCCCCGAACGCGACCCGCTGGTCACTGACGAGTTCTACCCGGACACCGCCCAACGCACCCGACAGCGCTTCGTGATGTTCCTGCAATAAGCTGTAATCGCGCTCCCCCAACCGTACGGTGAGTACAGCTTGTTCCCGCGCCCGGCTCGCCACTTCCCGAATCAGGGCAAGCACACCTTCGGCTCGTCCCAATTCGCGGCCCAGCACCTTGGTCACTCCCTCCATTGCGATCTCGACCGCCAGCTCTTCGAGATCCATCAAACCTGCCGACAGCGCTGCTTTAGCCGCCGCCAACAGCTGTGCAAACGCCGCTACCGACTCCGCCAACTCGGCTCGGCCGGCCGCTTCTCCGAGCTTCAGTCCCTGCTCGTAACCTACTGCAGAGGCTTCCCGCTCGGCTGCCTTCCTTCTTTCCGCCAGGTCCTGATCCTGCGCTGCATCGCGCTCGGCCACCTGCCGTTCCAACTCCTGCACTCTAGCCTCGGCTTCCGCTAGAGCTCGGCGCAGACGATCCAGTTCACTATCGGAGACTGTCGCTACAGCTTGCGAATCAGGCACAACCGCTGGTGCCGCCGCCACGCTGTCAGTTGCAACCGTCGCTGCTATAGAGCGGGTAGTGAGCTTGAACGCCCGGCTGGCCGAACCTGGAGCACGGATAATGCGCGTCATAGCGACCACATCTTGCGTAACCGCCGCAGTGGCGGCGTTCGTGCTTCCGCAGCATAAGCCAACTTCGTGGCAAAGCTTGCCCCGCCGCCGGGCGGCGGCAGTGCTGCCACAACTGCCTCCAGCAGAGCCGTTAAGGCCTTGGGGGCGACCCCAGCAGGATCGATAGATGCACTGACGCCAGCTAAGTATTCCCGGCTCCACGCGGCATCTGGCACCGCATGGCAAACGACAGCCGCCATTGCCGCCGGCAGGGCATCTAAAACTGGTCGGACATCCGCCATGTGGGCGGTCAGCAACTGCTGTTGCGGGGTCAGCTCAACCGCGGCAGCAGTCGGCAGCGGCCGAACCAACTCCCGCCCCTCCTCGATCAAAGCCAGGGCCTCCTGTACCGGCAGCCTGCGCAAGCGGTTCAAGTGCTGTTCGACGGCTTTCCGTTCCGGCGGCGACAACTGTGCCAGCACCCAGTGCCGATCCTGCGCAGTCAGGGTATACAGGCGCAAGGCTGCTAGCTTGGTCCGATCGATGACGGTATCCTGCCGTGGTATCTCGCTCATGCCTTCAACCACTCCCTGATATCCTGCAGCACTTGCTCACGCTCGCTGGCGCTTAGACTCTCTCCTCGCCGCCGCCTCCGCGCACGCCCGACGAAGAGACCGGCAACGACAAGCGATGCGACCACCCCAGCGGCCAGCACCTGAGGCGGAATGGCCGTCGGCAGATTAATCAGCGCCGGGACTTGCCGAGGCGCCGGGACGGGCAAGACAGCTACCGCTTCCGGTATTTGCTCCGGCTGATCGGCAAGCGGCACGATGTCGTTCATGGCGTACAGGGCAATCCGATCGCCACGCGACTCCTCGATGCCGACAACCATGGCTACTGTGCCGCGTAATTGCTCGAGTTGCTCCGCCGGCAGGCCAGGCGGCAATACCAGACCAACACTGATGCGCTGTACCGAGCCGGGAGTGCGGACGATTTCCTCAACCTCACGACCGTACTCGTAGACGATTTCCGACGAAGAGTTCGACGCGATTGCACCGCCGCTCCTGCCCCCGCTCTCGGGAGCGCTCTCCCGCCCGGACACATCCTTGCGCTTGGCCACCAAGCCAGTGGCCTTGCCGCCTTCGATGAAAGGCACGACATCCTCGCGCCGGCTGTGGACCCGATCGAAATCGAGTGCAACGTCGATCCTGACCAGAGCACGCCCAGGGCCAAACGTATGGTCAAGCACCTCCGCGGCCTTACGCGTCAGGTATTCTTCAACCCGCCGTTTCTGCTCAAGGCGCTCGG
>DASULL010000500.1:0-4912 GCA_036278215.1 Gammaproteobacteria bacterium
GTACGGGATCCCCAGGATGTTCTGCATGTCCCGCAGATCCTTTATCACTGGCGGGCCGTGGAAGGCTCCACCGCAGCTGGACATGACAATAAAGACTATGCAACTGATGCCGCCCGTCGTGCCCTGCAAGAGTACTTCGACGCATGTCATCCCGGCGTCGAGGTGAGCATCAGCGGGCCTGGGCTCTATCGCCATCGCTGGCCGCTGCCCAATCCTGCGCCACTGGTCAGCCTCATCGTGCCGACCCGCGATAGCTACGACATCTTGAAGACTTGTATCGAGTCGATCTTGTCGCGCACGACTTACCCGCATTACGAAATTCTGCTGGTCGACAACCAGTCCACCTGTCCGCAGACGCTGGCCTATATGGCTCAGCTAGCGGATGACCCGCGGGTGCAGGTGCTGCGCTACGATCAACCCTTCAATTACTCGGCGATCAATAATTTTGCAGCCCGCGAAGCTCAGGGAACCTTGATCGGGCTGATCAACAACGATGTGGAGGTCCTGAACGCCGACTGGCTGGGAGAGATGGTGCGCCATGCCGTGCGGTCGGAGATCGGCTGCGTTGGCGCGAAGCTCTATTACCCGGATGGCACGCTTCAGCACTGCGGAGTCGTGCTTGGGATCGGGGGCGTCGCAGGGCACTCCCATAAATACTTCCCGGGGGATACTCCCGGCTACTTCAGTCGTCTACGCATTGTTCATAACGTTAGTGCTGTCACGGGCGCTGCGCTGGTTCTACGCAAAGAGGTCTTCGATGCGGTGGGTGGTCTGGATGAGCAAGGGTTGGCGGTTGCCTTTAACGACGTTGACCTGTGTCTCAAGGTGATGGCAGCCGGCTTTCGCAACCTTTGGACGCCGTTCGCCGAGCTGATCCACCATGAATCCAAGAGTCGCGGTCTGGATCAGACGCCTGAAAAGCAGGCGCGGTTTCGTGCCGAATGCGAAGTTATGCAGCAGCGCTGGGGGGAACTACTTCGCAAAGATCCTTGCTCCAACCCTAATCTTACGCTCTTGCGAGAGGACTATTCGCTCTCGACAAGTGCTCCGGCCTAAGGAGCCGCATCTACACATGGCACAGTATCAGACGTTTCCGGATGCGTCCGGCGACTCAGCCACCCTCGACAAGCTCAAGGCGCTGCGGCTGCCGCCGCTGACTGGCAAGCGTTTTCTTGATGTTGGCTGCAACGAAGGGTTTTTCTGCGGCTACGCCTCTTTCTCCGGCGCCAGCGGATCCGTTGGGATCGATCAGTCGGCGTCGTTCATTGATCGAGCTCGCGAGCGCTTCCCTGGCTGCGAGTTTTTCTGCCAGAGCTGGGACGTCCTTCCTGAGGGGCCTTTCGATGTCATCCTGCTCGCCTCTGCGCTGCATTATGCCGAGGACCAGCCGGCGCTGATTAGACGGCTGGTCGATCAACTGGCGCCCGGCGGCACCCTGGTGCTGGAGCTCGGGGTTAGCTCGGCAGAGCGCAGCGAGTGGGTCAAGGTCAAGCGCGGGATCGACGAGCGGTACTTCCCGACGTGGCAGAAGCTGCATGAGATCTTGCAAGACTGCGCCTGGAAGCATGTAGGACCGAGTGTTTCCCAGCAGGGGGATCCCGTCCGTCGCCACGTCCTCCATATCACGCGCCGACGGCCGATCGCTTATCTGCTGATGCAGCCGCCAGCCTATGGGAAGTCGAGCATCAGCCGTGGCCTGTTTGCCACAGCGGGTGTCAAGGTTGTCTCTGGTGATGTTCTGATCAGCCAGTTAGCGAATGCTCAGCTCAAAGCTGATGAATTGCTGACGCGGATGGTTGCAGTCGACTTTTCACCGGTCAGAATCGATCAGACCGTTAAAACGATCTTTCGAGCAGGGTTGGCGCCTCAGCTCGTCGAGCTATGGATAGAACAGGCAGGGACTCATGACTTCGCACTCGATGCGTACGTTCCAGTAGAGCACCACGCACTGGTTGAGCGCCTGCTTACAGACCGAGGCTATATGCCGGTGACGCTGAAATGGGAGCGGGTCGGGGCTCCGCCGCCTTCGGTGAAGGAAACACACGAACTCGCCGATGCGTATTACCAGTCGCTCGCGCGGCAGTTCGGGCAGCCCGATGAGGCACGAGATCAGCCGCCGCTGCCTTTTGCAGGGACGGCTGGCTTCATCGACGATCTGGAGCTGTCTGCCGGGCAGCTCACGGTCCGCGGTTGGGCGGTGCACCGGTCCGGGCAGATGCCGTTACTACTTGCGGTGAGTGTCCAGGGAAGGCGCCACTTGATCGAGTCGTATGAGAGGCAGCGACGGCCTGATGTGCAAAAGCATCTCGGTCTGAGTCACCCCATCTGTGGCTACAGCTTCACCATCCCTCTGCTCAACGTGCGCACTAGTACCGAATTAGATGCACGAGTGGAGGTTTTTGGTGGCAACGCCGAGGATACCCTCAGCGGTCCTTTTCAGCTTGCAGCGCCTGCAGCCCGGAAATTGGGACAGAAATAGCCGGAAGTGATGCTTCACAGGGCGCTCGCGGTGATTCTGGTCGATGTGGATAGAACTGGGGGCTTACGGTTTAGCCCTAATCTGCGGCCTGGAGGCTGATGGCATTGCATTTCGCCTTCGTCGCCTGCAATCGAAATCCGGCGCTGTTTCAGCATGACGCGTCGTACATTTACCGCTGCGATAACCTGAGCCGGGCGCTGCGGGAAGGTGGGCACCAAGTGTCGTTGCTGCATCTGACCGAGTTCCCCTTCCGGCACCGGTTCGACGTCGTCGTGTTCCACCGTCCGTGCTACTCGCTGCGGCTGCGGTTGGCGCTGGCGGCCGCGCGCCGCCGCGGCGCCGTAGCGATCGCAGATGTGGACGATCTGATCTTCGACGACGAGTTCGTCGAATACAGTCCTGCCGTTCGCAATGGCTTGCTGCCGCTGGACGCCGTGCGGCGACAGTTTAGTGCGCATCGGCGGGCTCTGGCCCTGTTCGACCACATCACGGTGTCGACCGAGCCGCTGGCGGATTTGGCCCGCCGCCAGTTCGCGGCGGCGCAGGTCGTTGTCATCCCCAACGCGGTGCACCATCAATGGCGCAGCTGTACCGCCTCCAGCTCGGCATCAGATAGCTACAAGGTCATTACCTACCTGCCTGGAACCCGGAGCCACGATCGTGACTTTGCGCAGGCGGCGCCGGCGCTCGCGGAGCTGCTGGCGAGATATCCGGAGGTCCGTCTGCAGGTAACCGGGCCGTTGGACTTCGATTTACCTGCCCGACCTGGACAGGTTGTGCGGCAGCACAAAGTTCCGTTCGATGCGTATCACACACATGTGCAAGCCGCGTGGGTTAATTTGGCGCCGCTGGAAGGCACGCCTTTTACGAGGTGCAAATCCGCGCTGAAGGTGATGGAAGCGGGCTACTGGGGCATACCGACGGTTTCTACTCCAATTCCAGATGTCCTGCGCTTTACCGAGGCTGGCGCGGTGCCGGCGGTTGCGCCGGAGGCATGGCTTGAGCGCCTGGAGGAACTCCTCGATCCGTTGCACTACCAGGCGATGACGCAGGATCTGCGAGCGCGGGTACTGGCGCTGGCGGACGTGGATGCCATGGCCGAACGCCTGCTGACGTTCGTTGCGTCATCGCAGCCAGACACATGACGCTCGGGGCGCAATGGCGATTCCTCTCCCGTGCGCTGGGCGAGCGCGATGCGCGCTGCTGTCCCCGCAGCGGGAGCGGCATGCCGACCGCGGTGTTGCGCTGGCTCGCCCGACGTCGGCGGGCCAGAGGGTTTTATGACGCGTTGACGCTGTGGCTGTTTCGGGAGGTTTATCGGCGCCGGCGCTCGGTGGTGGCGCTGTACGAGTATCTGTTGTTCCGTCGTGACCTGGGTTACCCGGTTGGGCGGCGCTGGAGTTCCGCTCTGACCCACGCAGTGCCTAGGCTGCGTGGATCGCTCCGCCGGTTGGCGTTGGCCATGCTCGCTGAGTCGGCTGCAGCGGAGCAGCCTGCCGGAGCAGGCCTGCCGGACGGGCACGATGCAGTGCTGGTGGATGGGGCAGATGCGGCAGACTTTGGTCGGCGTTCTGTGATCGCCATCCAGAAGTGCCAACAGAGCTGGCGCGACCAGTTTGCCGCTGTGATTCGACAGTATCCCGATGCCGGGATTTGCGTCGTTGGCAATGCGGGGATTCTTCAGGGGTGCGGCCTGGGGAGCGAGATCGACGGACATGGTCTGGTCGTTCGCTTCAACCGGTTCCGCAGCGAACGAACGTCCGCTGCCGATACCGGGGTGCGGACCGACATTTGGGTGCGAGCGCCGGATTTTCCTGGAGCCGCGCCGGTGGAAGCAGACTGGATCATCGTCAGCGGTCCGGACATGCGTTATCGCATGCGGCACTGGCAGAACGTGCGCGACCCGCAACGGCCGGATGTGCCGGTGTTGACGGTGCCGTTGCCAGTGTGGCGCAGCCTGGTTGCGCCGCTCGATGCTCCGCCGAGCGCCGGCCTGCTGGTGCTGGCGTGGCTGCGGCAGTTGCTGGGCGACTGGACAGGCATTTCGGCAGCAGGATTCGGCTCGGCCTTTGTCGGGCAGCCCTACCACCATGCGTTGCCTGAGCAAGCTCCTGGCAGACGCCACAACTGGGGTGCAGAGAGTAGCCTCCTCTGCCAGTGGCAAGAGGAAGGGCTGCGCCTCCTCGGGCGTGGTTGAGCTTTTAACGGTGTGCCGACTGGATATTTTAGTGAAGCGCGGGTGCCGATGGCCGATTGCGCCTCCATACACGGCGCCAAAAATGTGATAAAAGTCACGTTTTGCGCAGTCGATGCGAAGCGCGATCACAATAGGAGCGGCGCCGGATAGCGCTGCGAAAGCAGGGCAGGGACGGCCCAAGCACACTGGATTGAGCCTAGTGCACGGGTTGCTTCAATTGGTTGAGGGGCCGGTGA
>DASULL010000501.1:0-4761 GCA_036278215.1 Gammaproteobacteria bacterium
GGCACTCAACGAAGCAACCAGAAGCGCGTTACGTATAGTTTTAATAGACATGACTCGTTAGTGTTTTTTGCCACCATCCCTGGCTCGGCTTGCTGCTACGTTCTCGAGCGGGGCGGGCGCGCCAGTAGCATCCTGCCGTGACGCGCGGCATCTGATCCGCCCGAGGTACGGGCCAGACGTTAATCAAACCGAAGGGGTAGTTTTGCGGACGCAGTCACCAATGGGTCAGTTGTCTGCGGTCGACGACAGGCTATCGTGGCTTGAGCTGCGTCGAAGGTTAGGACTGAGAAGAGCGCGCGCAGCCGCTCGGCAGGCCCGTGTTAGCCACGGTAGCGGAGAATATAGGCCGGGCCTGGCGAGCGCGCTGCCGGTAGCCTCAAGGAAGGCTCTGCAGCCGCTTGCATCGGTATAGGTTGCGATGAAAAGCGGGATGAGCGGCTGCCTAGTCGCTGCTGTGGTCAGCTGAATTTAGAAAAATCGGGTACGCGACGTTCCATGAAAGCCAACATGGCCTCTTGCGCCTCCGGCGAGCCGAGACGCGCTCTGAAAACAGTCATCTCCGCCTGCATCTGCTCTCGCACCGCTTCCTGCGAGCCTCGCTTCATCAGTTCCTTGGTCAGGCGGACCGCTTCCGGCGGTTTGGCGGCAAGGGCGAGGGCACGTTCACGGGCATAGCTATAGCTGGTGGAGTCCGGGCAGACAGCATTCACAATACCGAGCTCGATGGCGCGGCGAGCATCGAACATTTCGCCGAGCATGAGCAGCTCGGCGGCGCGCCGGTGTCCCAGCATGTCCGGCAGCAGCCGGCTGGAACCGGCTTCCGGAACCAGGGCGAGGTTGACGAATGGCAGCTGCAACTTGGCGCTTTCGCCGGCATAGACGAGGTCGCAGTGCAGCAGCATGGTTGTGCCCACGCCGACCGCTACGCCCTCGACCGCAGCAACGACCGGCTTGTGTGCCTGCGAAATAGCGTTCAGAAAACGTGCCACCGGGCTATCTTCGCCGCTTGGCGGGTTGTTGAGGAAATCCAGCAGATCGTTGCCGGCAGTAAAGCAATCGTCCGTGCCGGCCAGCAGGATGACCCGGACCGTATCATCGGTTTCGGCTTGGGCAAAAGCGTCGGCTATTGCCGCGTACATCGCTTGGCTCAAGGCGTTTTTCTTTTCTGGCCGGTTCAAGCGGATGCTCATGACCCCCTGGGTCGTGTCGACAAAGACATGTTCTGTCATGCGCTTTTCCTTGTTAGTTAGGAAAGGGGTTGTTCTAAAAGGCGATCCTGTAGCAGCGGCCTGACCGGCAGCTTATCCAAGTGCGTTGAGACAGCAGCGGTCGGCAAGCAAAAAAGCGATAGCTGATATCTCTGCAAGCGCCTGACGCAGGGGCGATCACATGTATATCATATGCCTGCAGGGATGCTAGCCGTGTCGTGATTTGAAATATTTTTGCCGCGGAGGATGCGTGCGGATTGTTGTAATTGATGATGACCCGCTGTTTTTGCGGCTGATCGGCAAGGCGTTCGAAGTGGAGTGTCCCGATGCGGTGGTTTTGTCAGCCCCGGGCATCTCACGCGCACTGGATGTATTACAGCAACTCAAAAAGCAAGGATTGCTGCCTGATCTGATCGTGGTCGACAGCGCGCTCGGCGACGGTAGCGGGCTGCGACTACTAGACTCTCTGCGGGCCGATGATCGCCTTGCTGAGGTGCCGGCGGTTATCGTCACGGCTGGTTTGGATAATGCCATTCGCGCCGAGGCAGAAAGCGCTGGGGCGGTCGGCTGTTATCAGAAACCGGCGGGGTTCGATCGGCTGGTCGAACTTGCCGGAGAGTTGATCACGCTTACCGGGCGCTGGTGACAAGGTAACAGGTAATTCACCGGCCTCTTGCCCGGCAGCTGTTGGAAGCACAGCCTGCGAGGCAGGCACGACTTCGCGTCCATCTTATGTAAAGTGGCTTCTGCGGCTGGCTTTTTGCTAGGATGACCGCCACACACCCAGTAGCTGCTTTTTCCTGGTCGAATCCCGCGAGGAGGTTTTTCTTGGCCCAAGGTCCTACCCGCCTATCGTTGGCGCTGGCGGATGAAGCGTATCAAGCCAGAGTTACGCCCGTGGACGTGTTCAAACTGGCTCGGCAGTGGTGGTTAGAAGGCCGCCGCCTTAACCTCGGCGCGCTTGCCGATGAAGTTGGTGTCAGCCGCGCAACTATTTTTCGCTGGGTCGGCAATAGAGATTTGCTGGTCGCTGAAATCCTTTGGTCGATGTATTCGCAGACGCTGGATTATGCGATCAAAGAAGCCGAGGGCACCGGTATTGATTATCTGGTGGATATATACCGCCGGTTCGGCAAAGTTGCGGTCAGCTTCGAGCCGTTGCGACACTTTCTCCGGCAAGATCCTGAATACGCGCTGCGCGTCCTGACATCGGAAGCAACCAACTACCACAATCGCATTGTCGCCGCCTGGCAGGATCTGCTGGATCAGCAGGTCAAACTCGGCACGATCAGGCCGCAGGTCGATACCGCAACCCTGGCGTCCCTGATTGTTCGTATCAATGAAGGCTGCGTCTATGGCGATATGATTGCCGGCCGCGAACCTGCGATCGACGCTGCCTGTATCGCTTTCCGCCTGCTTCTGGCGAGCCCCTGCCAGTGATGGCACATCCTTAGGGAGAGCCGGAGAACCAGGCTGAGGTTCGCGCAAGGTAGGCATAGCCCCGACGCCTTGCTGTTTGGCTGTTTCTCCCTGTTTCCACGCTGATCGGGGTAAGGTTTCTAGAGCACGAAAAACGCCCGCATAGCGGGCGTTTTTCGCGCTAGAACAGCAGACGCTGGTTTATGCACGGACGCCGCTGAATTCCGTCTTGCCCATCATGGTCTTGAACGTGCCGCTCATGTTGTCGCCCTCGGCCGTGGCTTCGAACGATACGGGAAACTTGCCCATCGGTGTGGTGACCTTGGTGGTAAAGCTCACCGTGGAACCGTCCACCTTCAGCTCTTCCAGCTCCGATGCGCCGGTGGCGCCGCTAAGGGTGCCGGCGTTGTTTTCAGTATCAATGAACAGGGTCGGGGTCTGAACACCGAACGGGGTGTTCATGGTCAATTTCCAGTTTCCGGCAACACTCATCGTTTGCTCTCTCCCTAGTTTACCGACGGTAAG
This sequence comes from Gammaproteobacteria bacterium, assembly GCA_036278215.1. Lineage (GTDB taxonomy): Bacteria > Pseudomonadota > Gammaproteobacteria > Nitrococcales > AK92 > JAAYIK01. The sequence goes on from DASULL010000501.1 coordinate 3,153, forward strand.
GCCCGGCAGTGCCGGGCTGATGGGCGAGCGAATGCCAAACGCAATTCGCTCGGTAAAATTTCAGGTCCGGCCGAGCTCCCGCAGCGCTTCGGCGCGCAGATCCTTGCGCAATACTTTGCCGACCGGAGTCTTGGGTAACTCTTCGCGGAAGAGGATCTGCTTCGGCACCTTGTAGGCGGTGAGATACTTGCGGCAATGCTCCCGCAGCGCTTCTTCGGTAAGCGTCGGGTCGCGCTTCACTACGTAAGCGCGTACGGCTTCCGCCGTGGCCTCATCCGGCACACCGATGACGCCGACTTCGAGCACGCCCGGGTGCTGCATGATCGCTTCCTCGACCTCGGCCGGGTAGACGTTGAAGCCGGACACCAGCACCATGTCGGTCTTGCGATCGACGATATAGAAGAAGCCGTCCTCATCCATGCGTGCGATGTCGCCGGTATAGAACCAGCCGTCTCGCAGCACCTCAGCGGTGGCATCCGGTCGTTGCCAATAGCCTTTCATTACCTGCGGGCCTTTGATGATCAGCTCGCCGCTTTCCCCAACTGGGACCGGCTTGCCGTCCTCATCGACGATGCGGACGTAGGTGTCGGCCATGGGGACGCCGATAGAACCGATTTTTTCCGGGCTGTCGAGCGGGGTCGAGGTGACTACCGGGCTGGTTTCCGTCAGGCCGTAGCCCTGATAGATACGAGTGCCGACAACTTCTTTCCAGCGCGCCGCCACCGCGTCCTGGACGGCAGCGCCGCCGCCGACTGCGCTCATTTCCCGCGGTGGGTTAGCGCGGAACCACTCTTCGTTCAGCAGAGCGACGAACAAGGTGTTCACTCCCGGCATGAACGAGATGTTGTATTTCTCGAATGCCGGTTTCAGGTTGGTGATCGGCCGTGGCGAAGGAATCAGAACGTTGTGGCCGCCGATACTGTAGATCACACCGCTCACGCCCAGGGCGAAGATGTGGTACATCGGCAGCGGCGTCAGCGTGGTGCGGTTATCTTGCAGGTTATTCTGCAGGTTGTTGTGCGACTGGGCGATGTTCGCGACCAGGTTGCGGTGGGTCAGCATCGCCCCCTTGGGACGGCCGGTAGTACCGCCGGTGTACTGCAGCGCCAGCAGGTCGTCCAGCTCGACCTCGGTGATCGGGATGGTGCGGCCGCCATCAAGGTGCCGCGCCCCGATCTTGAGCGCTTCAGTAAAGGGCTTCGCCGGTACAGGCACCTTGGGGACCATCTTCTTCAGGCGCTGCACCGTCTTGACGATGAATTTGGACACCGGCGGGAAGAAATCCGCCACGCTGGTGATCAGGACCGTTTCCACCTGGCTCTTTGGGATAACGGCCTCCAGCTTGTCGGCGAACATGTCGATCATCAGCAGCAGGCGTGCGCCGGAGTCGCTGAGCGCATGCTCAATTTCCGATGGCATATACAGCGGATTGATATTGACGATCACGCAGCCGGCTTTGGCAGCACCGAACAGGAAGATCGGGTAGGCAAGACAGTTCGGGCTCTGGATGGCGACCCGATCGCCCTTGGCCAGCCCGAGCTCGAAGCGCAGATAAGCAGCGAACTGGTCGGTCAGCCGCTCCATTTCGGCGAAGCTGAGCGTGCCTGCG
>DASULL010000502.1:0-4791 GCA_036278215.1 Gammaproteobacteria bacterium
TGCCGGCCGTGGTCGAGCGTGGCCAGGTAGTAGTGGAAAGCTTTACCGGCTGGATGTCGGCGCAGGGTAGGCAGGTACTGTTCGCGATTTATCTGCTTGGCTTCTGTGGATTCGGTGCCGTCCTTGCCTACGGTTGGTACGGTGGTGGAGTCGCTGCTCTCCGTAACGGCGAAATGACCCAGGACCTGGGGATTCCGATGGCGCCCATACTGTTCGCCGCAGCCGCCTGCGCCGCCGTACTGGCGGTGCGCTCCTTCATTTGTGCCGTGCGTGCTCTCGTCGGCAAGGTGGAAGCATGACTCCTTTTTGGATCGGTATCGTCGGCATCGCCATCCTGCTTTTGCTGATCGCGATCCGCTGCCCCATAGCGCTGGCCATGGCGGTGGTCGGCTTTTTCGGCTTTGCTGTGCTGGTTGCCTGGGGGCCGGCGGCCTCGGTAACGGCCTCGGCGCCGTTGGAGTTGCTGAGCAGCTACGGTTTCAGCCCCATTCCGTTGTTCATCTTCATGGGCGCGCTCGCCTCCCGCTCAGGCATGGCCAGCGAGCTGTTCAGCGGTGCCCGCAGCTTGTTCGGCGGCTGGCGGGGCGGCTCGGCGCTGGCCGCGTTGAGCGCCTGCGGCGTGTTCTCCGCGATTTCCGGCTCGTCGGTGGCGACGGCGGCCACGATGACCCGGGTCGCGCTGCCGGAGATGGAACGCAACGGCTATTCGCCGGCGCTGGCGACGGGTGCGTTGGCCGCTGGCGGTACCTTGGGCATCATGATTCCGCCCAGTATCGCACTGCTGCTGTACGGTCTGATCACCGAGCAGTCGGTGGGCGATATGTTCATCGCCGGCTTGACGCCGGGCCTGCTCGGGTTGCTGATGTACAGCATCACGGTCGCCCTGGTGGTCTACTTTCGGCCCTCGCTGGCGGCGGCGTCGCCGTCCACCGTGCTGATGGAAAAGCTCAAGGGCATTGCCAAGATGGGGCCGTTTCTACTGATGTTCGCCATCGTCATGGGCGGTCTCTACGGCGGTCTGTTCACTCCTACCGAGGCAGCCGGGATCGGCGCCTTCGTCACGCTGATCGTTGCCGTGTTCCGTGGATTGCGGCTGCCAGGCTTTATGGCAGCGGTCAGCGAAACCCTGGTCACCAGCGCGCTGATTTTCTTCATGCTGATGGGGGCCGAGGTGTTCGGCTACTTCCTGTCGGTATCCCGCCTGCCGTTCACCCTGGCCGAAGTATTCAGCAGTTTCGACCTAGCCCCGCTCGGCATTCTGTTGTGCGTGCTGCTTTTGTACATGGTGCTGGGCTGCTTCATGGACAGCATCGCCATGATGCTGCTGACCGTGCCGGTGGTCTATCCGCTGATCCTGCAGGCTGGCTTCGATCCGATATGGTTCGGGGTGGTGACCGTGCTGGCGGTGGAGTTGGGGTTGATCACACCGCCGGTCGGGATGAATGTGTTCGTCATCAATGCAACCGCGCGCCACATCCCGCTCGGACAGATATTCCGTGGCGTGGTGCCGTTCATTGTGTCCGACCTACTGCGATTGGCCCTGCTGGTCGCCTTCCCGGCAATTGCGCTCTGGCTGCTGTAAGGCGGCCAGAGCGCTCGGGCGCTACACCATGAAGGGGCGGATCGATTCGGCGCAACGCCGCAGCACGGGCAGGAATCGCTGGATCAGTTCCTCCATCGGTACCCGGCCGGCGTTGGTGCTGACGTTGAGAGCGGCGACCACTGCGCCGCGCTCGGACAGCACAGGCACGGCGATGGAGCGCAGCGACGGCTCCAGCTCCTGGTCGACGATGCAGCAGCCATGCTCACGGATCGAACGCAGCGTCTCCTTCAAGACCGCTTTGTCGGTTATGGTCCGCTCGGTATGCCGTTCGAGGGTGATCTTGGCGAGCAGGGCATCCTGCTCGGCGTCGGGCAAGGCGGCCAGCAGTATCCGTCCCATGGAAGTCAGCGCCGCCGGCAGGCGCGAGCCGATCGCCAGGCTGATCGACATCAGCCGATGCTCGGCGGCGGAGCGAGCGACGTAGACCACGTCCTGGCCGTCCAGTACCGCCAGCGAGCAGGATTCCTGCAGTTCACGGGTCACCGCTTCCAGATAGTGCTGCACGACCCCGCCGAAGTTATGCGACGCCAGAAACGCGAAGCCGAGTTGCAGCACCTTGGGCGACAGCTCGAAATAGCGGCCGTTGCGGTGCACGAAGCCCAGTTCTTCCAAGGTCAGCAGCAGGCGGCGGGCGCCGGCTCTGGAGAGATCCGTCTCCAGTGCTACCTCGGATAGGGTCATGCGTGCCTTATCCGGGCCAAAGGCGCAGATCACGGCTAATCCCTTTGCCAGGGAGCTAACGAAATCGCGGTTTTGTTCCGCACGGGCGGCCGTCTGGATGGGCCGATCGACTGTGGCCATTGGTGCAAGTTACCTGGGTTGCAATGAGGTTGTGCCAGTCGCTGTGCTGACCGCGGCTGGCGAGGGGAGGCGAGCGCTTGACGATATTAGGTCCATGGCATAGCCTGTTTGTGCGCATTCCGGCTGCGCGTGCGCTGTATGAACTTTACCACAGGCTCGGATGTGCGCATAGCGTGATATGTGGCAGGCCGGGCGCTTCTCCACCTAGGGCAGGAGTGGCTGCATGAACACCGACCTGCTGGGCTCCGCTTTCAGCACCGCGGCGATCGAACCACTGCTGGATGCCCGCGCCTGGGTACAAGCGATGCTCGACTTCGAAGCGGCGCTGGCCCGGGCGCAGGCGCGGGTCGGTGTGATCCCGGCTGAAGCCGCCGGCGCGATTGCGGCAGTCTGCCAAGCGGATCGGATCGACCTTGCGCAGATTCGGGCACAGACCGTAAATGGCGGGAATCCGGCCATTCCTTTGATCAAACAGCTCACCGCTGCGGTTGCCGATGAGGCGGCAGGATATGTGCATTGGGGAGCAACCAGCCAGGACGTTATAGATACGGCCCTGATGCTGGTCGTGCGGCAAGCGACGGCGCAGCTGTTGGACGAGCTCGAAAGCATCGAGCGGCAGTGCGCCGGGCTGGCGGAGCGGCACAAAGACACCGTGCTGGCCGGTCGGACCTTGTTGCAGCAGGCCTTGCCGATCACCTTCGGGCTGAAGGCGGCCGGCTGGTTGTCGCAGCTGCGCCGCGCCCGCTTGGAGCTGGAGCGGGTACGCGCCGAGGCACTGGCCGTGCAGTTCGGCGGTGCCGTCGGCACTCTGGCCTCCATCGGCGATAGTGGCCTCGCCGTGCTCCGGGAACTGGCCGCTGAGCTGGCTCTGGCCGAACCCGATCTGCCCTGGCACAGCGCTCGGGACCGAGTGGTTCGTCTGCTGTCGGTGCTCGGTCTGGTGGGCGGCGCGGTTGGCAAAATTGCACTCGACGTCGCCTTGCTGATGCAGACCGAGGTGGCCGAAGTTGCCGAGCCGGCCGGACCCGGCCAGGGCGGCTCGTCCACCATGCCGCACAAGCGCAACCCCGTGCTCGCCACTCTCACCCTTGCTGCCGTACGGCGGCTGCACGCCCTGATCCCCATCGTTTACGCCTCCATGCTGCAGGAGCACGAGCGGGGCATTGGCGGCTGGCATGCGGAATGGGAAACCGTGTCCGATGCGCTGCGCTTGACCGCAGCCGCGTTGCAGCATGTCCGTCTGCTGACCGCGGGGCTGTCGATCGACGCCGATCGCATGCGGCGCAACCTGGAGTTGACCCACGGCCTGGTGATGGCGGAAGCGGTGATGATGGCGCTGGCGCCGGTGCTTGGCCGCGGCACGGCGCACGCCGTGGTGGAGGCAGCCTGTCGGACGGCCCTGGCTGAGGGCGCCAGTCTGAAAGATGTGCTTGGCCGGGATGCGGAACTGGTCGAGAAAGTAGGACGCGCCGATTTTGCAGAGCTGTTCGAACCTGCCAACTACCTGGGCGTGGCCGGTCGCTTGGTCGAGCGTGTACTCGACCCTGCCTCCGGCGATACGCCTTAGCAGTGGCGAGAGCAGTGGCGAGCCGCGACAAAACTATAAGAGACAACAAGCAGGAGGAGCCAATGAATAATGTCAGTCTATTGATCAACGATCAGGATCTGCCGGCAGCGAAAGGCGCGACTTTTGAACGCATCGGCCCGCTCTCGGGCGAGGTGGTGACGCGCGCCGCAGCGGCGACCGTCGACGACGCCAAGGCTGCCGCTGATGCCGCTGCGGCGGCTTTTCCAGCCTGGTCGGCGCTGGGGCCGAACGAGCGCCGGGCGCGTCTGCTGAAGGCGGCGGAGCTGATGGAGGCCCGCACCGGCGAGTTCATCGAGCTGATGCTGGCGGAAACCGGGGCAACGCCGATGTGGGCCGGCTTCAACGCCAAGCTGGCCGCTTCGATCCTGCGAGAAGCAGCGGCCATGACCACTCAGCTCAGCGGCGAGGTCATTCCTTCCGACGTTCCGGGCAGCCTCGCGATGGCGGTGCGCCAGCCGGTCGGTGTGGTGCTGAGCATCGCTCCCTGGAACGCGCCCATCATCCTCGGGGTGCGCTCTCTCGCCATGCCGCTAGCCTGCGGCAATACGGTGGTCTTCAAGGCCTCGGAGCTGTGTCCGGCGACGCACCGCCTGATCGGCTCGATCCTGGTGGAGGCCGGTATCGGCGGCGGTGCGGTGAACGTCATTACCAACGCGGCCGAGGATGCGCCGGCCGTGGTGGACGCGTTGATCGCCCATCCAGCGGTGCGTCGCATCAACTTCACCGGCTCCACCCGGGTCGGCCGCATCATCGCCGCCACCGCGGCGCAGTATCTGAAGCCGGTCCTGCTGGAGTTGGG
>DASULL010000503.1:0-5341 GCA_036278215.1 Gammaproteobacteria bacterium
ACCGCTGCCAGCGCCTCTTCCACCGCCTGTTGAACGGTACGGGCATGGCGCTGGCGCTGCCAACCGGCAAAGTCGGCACCGTCGTATTCCACCACCGCTGCGTAGCGGCGTTGTGCCAGCGCCGCCTGCCGCTCATCAGCAGACATCGGTGAAAGCTCTGGTGAAGCCATTAAGCAAGAGCCTTTAACAATAATCCTGGCGGGTCTACATCGTGCCAGACAGCCTCCTGGGCCTTGCGCAGATACGCTAAAGGCCGTTAGAGGCTCTATACATTTCCGCCTGAGCAGGCGCTGCACGCCGCTAGATATAAACCGCCCTTACCGCCGCTTCCGGCGCCGGGTACGGCCTGTCGAGCGACTCGGCAAGCTCCTAGAGTGCGCCAGCTGCCCCGGTCCGGCAAGGGCGCGACTGACAGGCAGCAGAAATGCCGACCGGGGCCGCAGCCCCGGTCGATGCACAGACAAGCACAGCGAAATCAGCCGATCTGCCTAAGCAGTTCTTCCGCTTCCTGCCGCTGGCGGCTGCTCCCTTCCGCCAGCACCTCGTCGATCAGACTACGGGCGCCTTCGCTATCGCCCATGTCGACATAGGCCCGCGCCAGGTTCAATTTGACTCCAGCCTCATCGAGATCATCCAGCTCGTCGAATTCATCCAGTTCACGGCTGCCTTCAGCACTGGCCGGTCGGGAGATATCAATCACATTGTCGCTGGCGTCTGCCATGGCGGGCGAATCGAACTTCAGATCACCGAGATCGAAATCCGGCGTCTCCAGCGACCCGGCGTCGCTCAACCCAAGGAAGTCGTTCGATTGGAACGATTCATCCCCGGTAACCCGGAACTCCGCCTCTGTCTCTTCAGCTCCAACCAGGCTCGCCTTCGGCTCCGGTAACTCAAAATCGAGGCTGAAGTCGCCCGCCGCGGCAACGGCGACGGGCGGCTCAACCGCAGCGGAGGCCGGTTCATCCAGGTCAAAGCCGATACCGAAGTCCAACGCCGTTTCCTGGGCAGGGCTAGCAGCCGGCGCGGCACTGGCCACTTTGGGCGTATCCGTAAACAGCGGGTCGGTCGGCAGGAACTGACGTCCCATCTCGAGCGCACGCCGCCAGGCGGGATCGCGGCCACCAACCTGACTGCGCAACAGGCGCGCGTGTGCGGCGAAGCCCTCCTCGTCCTGCAGCAGCGCCAACGTCTCCAGCAACTTAAGCCGCAGGCTGACGTTTTCCGGCTCGCTGCTCAGTGCCTTGTCGAGCAGTTCGCGCGCCTGATCATAGCGGCCGTAGGCCAAGTAGACGTCCGCTTCCCCCAGCGCGTCGCCTTCCGGCGGCAGGTCGTACAGTTCGGCGGCCGCCGGCTCCGCCTCAGCCGCGGGTGCCTTGGCAGGCTCGGCAAAAGAGCGCGTGGACTCGGCAGCGTCCGGTTCGGTTTCTGCCTCCGGCAACGGCGCCAGTGCCGCCGCTTGAGAGGCGGCGCGGCGGCGGCGAACCATCAGATAGAGCAGACCGAGTACCGCCGTCGCCGCGCCGCCCAACATACCCAGGTTGCGGATATCGTCGAAGAAGCTCGGCTGGCGCGTTTCGGGCACAACCGGCGTCGGCTTCGGCGCTGGCTTGGGCGCAGCTTTCGGCTTCGGGGGCGTCTCCTGCTGCTCCGCAGCCGCAGGCGGCTCGGCAGGCGCCAGTTCACCCGACTCCGCGGCCGGCTTCTGCGCGGCTTCTGGCGGTGCAGTCTCGCTAGCGGCGGCCTCCTCCTGCTGGGCGCCCACTACCGGCTGCTGTACGGTCAGGTTCAGCAGGCGCTCGGCACGAGCGAGATCCTGTTTCAGCCCTTCGACTTGCGCCCGCAGGTCTTGATTCTCGGCCTGCAGGCTGATGCTCGACTCCCGATAAGTCTGCAGTTCCTGCTGCAGACTCTGTAGCGATACGCGATCGACTGCGGCCAGTTCCGGGCCAGCATCATCCGCCTGTGCAACATTGCGCTCAGGCGGAGCTACCACCTGCAACCGGCCGCGCGGCGCCTCTGCTACAGCAGCCGCCCTTTCACGCCAGCGTTGCAAGTGGGTACGCACCTCTCGGTTGGCTTGGCCCGCGTCGATCGCCGCCACCACCGAGGCTTCCGGCACCTGCAGCACGCTGCCGCGCTTCAAGCGGTTCATGTCGCCGGCGATGAAAGCGTTCGGATTGGCACGCAGCAGCGCGACCATCACCTGATTGATCGAAACCGAATCGTCCGGCCGGACCTCGTGGGCGATCTTCCAGAGCGTGTCCCTCGCCGCCACAGGCCTGTGTCTGCTGCGCACAATGGGGGCAGGAGCGGGAGCCGGCCCCTGGGCTGAGGCTGGGACCTCGGCAATATCCGGCGCAACCTCTTCCATCGCCGGCACCGGCGCAAGAACGCTGGACGGGACGGCGGCCTGCGGTGCAACGGGGCTATCTGCCGGAGTAGCAGTGACCGCTACCGGAGCGATAGTCTGCGGTCCGCCAAAAACGGGCGGGTCAAGCAGCAGGGTAAACTCACGAATCAACCGGCCGCTGGCCCAGTCGGCCTCAACCAGAAAATCGAGAAACGGCTCTTTCACCGGCTGTTCGGTGGAAACCCGCACAAAAGGGGTGTCTCCCCGCACAACGGTAAACTTCAAGCGCGTCAACGAGAACGGCCTGTCGACGCCAGCGCGCTGAAACGCTTCGGCAGACGCAAGCGAAACGGTCAGCGTCTCCAGCTCGCTCAGATCTGCCGGCAACAGCGGAATGCGAGCATCCAGCGGCTGGTTCAGGGCCGACTTAACCTCGATCGCGCCCAGCCCTAAGGCATTGACGCCCGGCGACATGATCGCGCTGGCGAGGGCAAGAGCGACAGCCAGTTTGGTGCGTGCCATGGAGTTTCCTGGTGCCTTAGCGCTGCGAGCGCACCGGCTTTTGGTTATTGTTCGGACGGCGGACGTTACCTGTTGCCGCGAACCAAGTGTTCAGCGAGTTGAATAGTGTTAATTGCCGCGCCCTTACGAACATTATCTGCGACAATCCAGAAATTCAAACTCCTCGAGCGCGAGCCATCCTCCCGCAGTCGGCCTACAAATACCTTATCCTGTTGAGCTGCTTCCGTGACCGGCGTTGGAAAACCGGATTCCGCCGAATCATCAACGACCTCGAGCCCCGGCTCGGCTGCCAGCAGTGCGCGGGCATCGGCCAGCGTCAACGGCTCATGGGTCTGCAGATGGACGACTGCGGCCAGACCGTAAAACACTGGCACCTGAATCGCGCTGATGCCGATGGCCAGCTCCGCCCCCAACAGACGCCGCATCTCTGCGACGACATCGGCCTCGACATCGCTGCTGCCGTCGGCCAGCAGATTTCCGACCTGAGGGAGCAGGTTGAACGCCAGCTGCTTGGGAAAGGTACGCGCCTTGACCTCGCGGGCGTTCAGTAGCTGTGCCGCCTGGCTTGCCAGCTCCTCGACACCGGCCCGGCCGGCGGTCGAGGCAGGGTAGCAGACGGTCGCGTCAATCCGTTCGATACCGGCCGCTTGCTGTAGAGGCTTGAGCGCGAGCGTCAATACCACCGCCGCCGGCGACGGACTGGCAACGATGGCGCCGGCGGGAAGGCGCTGCAGCTGCTCCGGGTTGACCTCGGCAACGACCAGAGGCACCGCTTCGCGCTGCCGGAAATGTCCGCTGCTATCAACGACGCTGCAGCCGGCGGCGGCCGCCTTCGGCGCCCATTCCGCTGCCAGCTGCCCGGAGGTCGCGAACAGAGCGAGCCGCACCTTGCCAAAGTCGAAGCTCGCCAACGATTCGACCACCAGGTAGCGTTCCCGGAACTCGACCTTGCGGCCGGCCGCCGCCTCGTTGTCGAGGAGGTACAGCCGGCCCAGCGGAAACGTGCTCGCGGCCAGAACTTCGAGGATGGATTCACCAACTAGGCTGGTGCAGCCAACCACGGCCAGATCGACGGTTGCCGTCATTGTCATCTCAACTGTAGAGCAACAAACGTGTGACGCTTAATCCTCGAGCAGGATGCGCAGCATCCGCCGCAGCGGCTCGGCCGCACCCCACAACAGCTGATCGCCGACGGTAAAGGCGCCAAGATACTGCGATCCCATGTTGAGCTTGCGCAGACGCCCCACCGGGATGCTGAGGGTGCCGGTCACGGCCGTTGGGGTCAGCTCGCGCATGGTCGTCTCGCGCTCGTTGGGAATCACCCGCACCCAGTCGTTGGCGTCGGCAATCATGCCCTCGAGCTCGTCCAGCGGTACATCCTGCTTGAGCTTGATGGTCAGCGCCTGGCTATGGCTGCGCATGGCGCCGACACGCACACAGATGCCGTCGATCGGAATCTGCCGGTCGCCGGAACGGCCGAGAATACGGTTGGTTTCCGCTTGCCCCTTCCACTCCTCGCGCGATTGGCCATTATCGAGCTGGCTGTCGATCCAGGGGATCAGGCTGCCGGCCAGCGGCACGCCGAAGTGGCTTACCGGGAATTCGGCGGAGCGCTGCGCGGCAATGACCTCGCGGTCGATGTCGATGATGCTGGAGGCCGGATCGGCCAGCAGATCCCGCACCGCATCCCGCGCCACCCCCATCTGCTGCAGCAGCTCGCGCATGTTCTGTGCGCCGGCGCCGGAAGCGGCCTGATAGGTCATGGCGCTCATCCATTCGACCAGGTCGGCCTTGAACAGACCGCCCAAGCCCATGAGCATCAGGCTGACCGTGCAGTTGCCGCCGATGAAATTCTTGACGCCGCGGGCCAGCCCGTCGGTGATGGCGCCGTAGTTGACCGGATCGAGCACGACGATGGCATCGTCGTTCATCCGCAGCGCGGAAGCGGCGTCGATCCAGTAACCATCCCAACCGGCCTGGCGCAACGCCGGGAACACCGCCTTGGTGTAATCGCCGCCCTGGCAGGAGATGATGATGTCCATCGCCCGCAGCTCGTCGATATCGGTGGCATCCTTCAGCGGCGGCGCTTCCTTGCCGAAGTTGGGCGCGGCGCCACCAGTCTGGGAGGTGGAGAAAAACACCGGTTCGATGTGGTCGAAGTCGCGTTCTTCCTGCATGCGCTGCATCAGCACGGAGCCGACCATCCCGCGCCATCCGACCAGACCAACTCGCTTCATGGTGTCACCTCGGAAACTGAATGAATTCGTAATGGGGAATAGCCCGGCTCGGCTATGAGCGCAGCGCCGCTACCACGGCGTCGCCCATCTCACCGGTACCAACCTTCTGCGTGCCCGGCATGTAGATATCGCCGGTCCGCAGCCCCTGATCCAGCACCTTGCCGACGGCGGCTTGGACCCGGTCGGCAAGCATCGGTTCCTCAAGGGAATAACGCAACATCATCTCGACCGA
>DASULL010000504.1:0-2293 GCA_036278215.1 Gammaproteobacteria bacterium
CGGCTCAAGAACGTGCACAGCGACGAGCAGCAGGAACTCGCCGTCAGCGGCGTCTTCATCGCCATCGGCCACACGCCGAACACCGCCCTGTTCGAAGGGCAGCTCGACATGAACGGCGGCTACATCACCGTGCAGAGCGGCACCAACGGCAACGCTACCGCCACCTCAGTCCCTGGCGTCTTTGCCGCGGGCGACGTCGCCGACAACGTCTACCGCCAGGCGATCACCTCGGCCGGCACCGGCTGCATGGCGGCGCTAGACGCGGAACGCTATCTGGAAGCGGCCGGCCAAACTAAGTGATAGAGCATTCCGCTCTCGCCTGCCACGGTGGGTGCGAGCGGCTGCTGACCAGCCCAGCCTCGACACGGTACAACTGCAACCGGAGCCGATCAGCGGGAGTCGAATCCGGCAAGCGGCCGACGCTTGCCGGCGCAGGCGCCTTGCGGCACCGGCTCTCCGCTCTGCAGACGGAGCGGTGCCTGTGACGCCTTGCCAAGCGGACCTATACAGCAGACACGCAACACAGCGACAGTGAGCACCATGACCACCAGCGAGCAGCAGCACACCCCACCACAGCTTTCGCTCTACCAGTACGACTCCTGCCCGTACTGCGCCATGGTCCGCGCGGCCATCCGCCAGCTCAACATCGACATCGAAATCCGCGATACCATGCGCGACCCCGCCCGCCGCCGGGAACTGATCGCCGGCGGCGGCATGTCGCAGGTCCCTTGCCTGCGGCTCGATTATCCGGATGGTCGTACGGAGTGGATGTACGAGTCGATGGACATCATCGCCTACCTGCGGCAACGGTTTGGCTGAGAAAACCCAAGGCCGCAACGGCAGGACCGCTCATTGGCACCGCTGTCGGGAAGGCTGACTTCCTCCCCCCTGGCCAGGGTGTGCTGAAGGAAAAGCAAACTCCCCATCGGGCCAAGCACCGCCGATGGTGCCTGCCGGCTTCTCCTTGCAGGCAACTTGCCCCACCTCAGAACGGGTAGTCGTACTCCAGGGTCAGCGGGGCATGATCGGAAAACCGCTCGGCCTTGTAGATAGAGGCGCTGCGGACCCGCTCGCGCAGGCCAGGCGTGATGACGTGGTAGTCGATGCGCCAACCGACGTTCTTGGCCCAAGCCTGGCCGCGGTTGGACCACCAGGTGTACTGCTCTTCTTCCTGGTTCACCACCCGGAAGGCGTCGACGAATTCCTCTTCGTCGAACAACTGATCGAGCCAGGCCCGCTCTTCCGGCAGAAAGCCGGAGTTCTTGCGGTTGCCACGCCAGTTCTTGAGATCGATCTCTTTGTGGGCAATATTCCAATCGCCACAGATCACATAGTCACGGCCACTGGCTTTGATCTCGCGCAGATGCGGCAGGAAGCGTTCCATGAAATCGAACTTGAGCGCCTGGCGCTCCTCGCCCGATGAACCGGAGTGCACATACAGCGAGATGATCGATAAGTCGCCGAACCGCGCTTCGATATAGCGGCCCTCGGCATCGACGTCTTCCCAGCCGTTGCCCAGTCCATGGATTACCTCATCCGGTTCCCGTCGCGAATAGATTGCGACGCCGCTATAGCCGGGCCGTTCCGCGCAATGGAAGAACCCGTGGTAGCCCGTCGGGTGGAAGATCGACTCCTGAAGCTGATGCTGCTGCGCTTTCAGCTCCTGCACGCAGACCACATCCGGCGCCTCGCGCGCCAGCCAGTCGAAGAACCCTTTGCGGGCGGCCGAGCGCAGGCCGTTGACGTTGATGGAAGTTATTTTCATTGGAATAGAAGATTCACCACCGAGACGCAGAGGGCACAGAAGGGAGCAGAGAAAAAGCGTTTACCACAAAGGCACTAAGCGCACAAAGGAACACAAAGTAAAACCTCTTCCTTTGTGGCTCTTCGTGACCTTTGTGCCTTTGTGGTTAGCTCACGCCTTCTGTGTTCTCTGTGTCTCTTGTGGTGTAGACCTCAAACCCGCTCGAGCAGCGCCGCGATACCCTGGCCACCGCCGATGCACATGCTGATGACCGCGTAGCGGCCACCGGTGCGCTGCAGTTCGTAGGCGGACTTGACGGTGAGGATGGCCCCGGTGGCGCCGATCGGGTGACCCAGCGAGATGCCGGAGCCGTTCGGGTTGACCTTGGCCGGATCGAGGTCAAGGTCGCGCACGCAAGCCAACGCCTGGGCGGCAAAGGCCTCGTTCAGCTCCCACAGGTCGACGTCGTTCTTACTGACACCGGTCTGCTCCAGCAGCCGCTTGATCGCAGGCACCGGGCCGATGCCCATGTACTTCGGATCGACGCCG
>DASULL010000505.1:0-2674 GCA_036278215.1 Gammaproteobacteria bacterium
TTTTCGCCACGAGGCGGCCGCTGTGATCACCCAGATGCTGCAGGGCACCGAGATCAGCAGCATGGCCCGCCAGCGCTATGGCCATATGAGCGGCTCCGAGCTGCTGGAATACTGGCGGCCGCGGTTTGCCGATTTGGTGGCAGGGCTGGCGGTGCTCGAGCCGAAGGCGCGGCTGCCCTGGTATGGACCGCCGATGAGCGCCCGCTCGTTTGCAACGGCGCGGCTGATGGAAACCTGGGCGCACAGCCAGGATATTTACGATGCCCTCGGCCGGCGCCAGCCGGTCAGCGAGAGGCTTCGCCACATCGCTCACCTCGGGGTGTCGACCTATGGCTGGACCTTCCTGAACCGGAATCTGCCGCTGCCCGAGCCGGCGCCGTACGTGGCCTTGCGAGCACCCAGCGGCGAGACCTGGAGCTGGAACGAGCCGTCGGCAACCGACTTTGTGCGCGGCGGCGCCGAGGAGTTCTGTCTGGTGGTAACGCAGCGCCGCAACGTTGAGGACACCGAGCTCGAATATAGCGGAGCCAGCGCAACGCAATGGCTGCGCATTGCCCAATGCTTCGCCGGTTATCCGGCCGACGGCCCAGCGGCCGGGGTGCGCGCCGTGCAGTATCCGGTGCCGGGAGACAAGGCTTAGTGCTAGCGGGACAGGAGCTGAGCCTCGAGCTGCTGGACGAGATCGAGGCTCGGCTGGCCGTCTTCAGGGCCGACTATGGGACGGACTGCCCGGCGGAATACACGTTTGCCAACCTATATCTGTTCCGCCGGGCGCATCGCTACCGCTATGTGCCGGATCGGCTTTGCCCACGGATTGAAGGCCGCACCTACGACGGCGTCGGCCACGTCATGCCCCTGGTGCCGTTGCGCTGTTTCGGCGAGGCCGAGCGGCGGCGCATTCTCGGCGACAACGCCTGTTTCTTTCCCATCGCGGAGCAAGAGCTGGGTTTTCTCGATGCCGCCACGCTCCGCTGGAGCGCCCAGCGCAGCGACTCCGATTACCTTTACGCCATCGGAAATTTCATCGACTACCGCGGCAGCCGGTTGCGCAAGCGGCGCAACCTGATGCAGCAACTGCTTGCGCACCACGAGCTGCAGTGCCGGCCGCTCACTGCCGACAGCCTGCCGGATGCGCAGCGGATTTTGCGGCTGTGGCTGCAAGACAAGGACAAAGCGCCCGGCGAGGCGGATGCCGGCCCCTGCCAGGAGGCCCTGGAGCAGGCCGCGCGGCTCCGGCTGAAAGGCTGGATCTATTACGCCAGCGGTGCGCCGGCGGGCTTTATTCTGGTCGAAGCGCTGGGCGAAGCGGTTCAGGTCGTTCGCTTCGCCAAGGGCAGCGACCGCTACAAAGGCATCTATCCGTACATGTTCCACCAGTTTTGCTCGGCTCTCGGTGGCGGGATCGAGTGGCTGAACTTCGAGCAGGACCTGGGGTTGGAAAACTTCCGCCAAGCAAAACTCTCCTACCAGCCGCAGCGCCTGCTGCCGAAGTACCGGGTCGTCCCCGCCTGACCTGCGTTTGCCGCCAGGCAGCCAGTTCGCACAAGACCGCTGCCGACCGGGGAGATAAGGTGATTTTGGTCGGAAGCGGCTTGCTGCCGCTTCCCAGCCGGCAGCCGGACAATATTCAGCTTGGATTGTGGACGCTATGGCAGTCATAGAAACCAAGATTTCCACCACTAGCGAGTCATTCCAGTCCAACCGGCAGGGCATGCTCGAGCTGCTGCAACGGGTACGGGCTTTGGAGGAGCGAACTCGCCAGGCTTCCGCCGCCTCCAAGCCGCGCTTCGAGAAACGGGGCCAATTGCTGCCGCGGGAGCGGGTCGCCCTGCTGCTGGATCCGGGCGCGCCGTTCCTGGAATTGTCGACGCTGGCGGGCTATCGGCGGGATACGCCGGATCCGGATGCGAGCATTCCCGGCGGTGGGGTCATCGCCGGCATCGGCTATGTCTCTGGCGTGCGGGCGCTGGTCATCGCCGCGGATTCGGGGATCGAAGCGGGAGCGATGCAGGCGATGGGGCTCGACAAACTGCTGCGGGCCCAAGAGATTGCCCTGGAAAACAAGCTGCCGTACATCCAACTGGTCGAGAGCGCCGGCGCCAATCTGCTCAATTACCGGGTCGAGGATTTTATCCGAGGCGGTACCTTGTTCCGCAATCTGGCCCGGCTGTCCGCCGCCGGCCTGCCGGTCGTTACCGTCACGCATGGTTCGTCGACCGCGGGTGGGGCGTATCAGACCGGTTTGTCCGACTACATCATCATGGTGCGCGGCCGTTCCAGGGCGTTCCTGGCCGGGCCGCCGCTGCTCAAGGCGGCGACCGGCGAGGAGGCGAGCGAGGAGGAGCTGGGCGGCGCGGAGATGCACACGGCTATTTCCGGCCTGGGCGATTACCTAGCCGAGGATGACCGCGACGCACTGCGGCTAGCGCGAGAAATCGTTGCGGCGTTTGACTGGAACCGTCAGGTGGCGGAAGCCAAGCCCCGGGATTTTCGGCCGCCGCGCTACGATGCCGAGGAGCTGCTCGGTATCATGCCGATGGATTACAAGCGGCCGGTCGACATGCGGGAGGTGATCGCTCGCATCGTTGATGACTCCTACTTTCTCGAATTCAGTCCCGACTACGGCCCGGGAACGGTATGCGGCCACGCCAAGATCGAAGGGCGGCCGCTGGGT
>DASULL010000506.1:0-2949 GCA_036278215.1 Gammaproteobacteria bacterium
AAAGCCAAGGTGTCGCGAGACGAGGTCGTGCAAAGCCGCGAGCTGGGCATCGATCCGCAAACCGGCAAGCCGGTCAGTGTGCGCTTGGGCCGGTTCGGGCCATTCGTGCAGCTGGGCACCAAGGACGACGAGGACAAGCCGAAGTTCGCCAGCCTGCGGGAAGGCCAGAGCATGGACACCATCACCCTGGAGGAAGCGCTGCCGCTGTTCGCCCTGCCGCGCGACGTGGGCCAGACGCCGGAAGGCGAGCCGATGCAGGCGAACATCGGCCGGTTTGGCCCCTATGTCCGCTACGGCAAGAACTATGTCTCCATCCGCGATGACGACCCCTACACCATCACCCACGAGCGGGCATTGGAGCTGATCCGCGCCAAGCAGGAAGCGGATGCCAATCGCGTCATCCAGGACTTCGACGGCAAGGTGCAGATCCTGCGCGGCCGCTACGGCCCGTACATCACCGACGGCAGCAAGAACGCGCGCATCCCGAAGGATCGTGAGCCGGAAAGCCTGACCTTGGAGGAGTGCCTGGAGCTGCTGGCGAAGGCACCGGCGAAACCCGCGCGGCGGGCAGCGGCGGGCCGACGCAAGGCGTCGTCGTAACAGGTGGATGGCGAGACGCCAATCCAATTAGCGGCACAACGCCTGCGGGCCGGCGGCATCGTCGCCTACCCGACCGAGGCGGTCTACGGCCTGGGCTGCGATCCGCTCAACCAAGCCGCCTTTGACCGCCTGCTGGCGCTCAAGGGCCGCCCAGGCGCGAAAGGCGTGATCCTGATCGCCGCCGACGAGGCGCAGCTGATGCCCTTCCTGGGCCCGTTGACCGACCCTATCAGGGCACGCCTACGTCAGACCTGGCCAGGCCCGGTAACCTGGATCGTCCCGACCGCCGCCAGCGTGCCCGCCTGGCTCACCGGCGGCCGCGACACCATCGCCGTGCGCGTTACCGCCCATCCGCTGGCGGCGGCGCTCTGCCAAGCCTTCGGCGGCGCGCTGGTATCGACCAGCGCCAATCGCAGCGGCGAGCCACCGGCGCGCAGCGTGGGAGAAGTCCAGCAGCTGTTCGGTGGGCAGCTGGATGCGGTCGTCGCCGGCCCCTTAGGCGGGCTGGCCCGGCCGACCAAGATTTGCGACGCCCGCACGGGCGCAGTAATTCGCGAGTAGAGGAAGAGGCATGCGGGACATTCCGCTCGAACAGGTAAAACACTATCTGCGCGACCTGCAGGACCGGATCTGTCAGGCGCTGGAGCAGGCCGACGGCCAAGCCCGCTTCCAGGAGGACCTGTGGACGCGGGAAGACGGCGGCGGCGGGCGCAGCCGGGTGCTGCGCGATGGCAACCGCTTCGAACAGGCCGGTGTCGGCTTTTCCCACGTCTACGGCAGCAACCTGCCGCCGACCGCCAGCGAACGGCGGCCGGAACTGGCCGGGCGCAGCTTTCAGGCCATGGGCGTCTCGCTGGTGTTTCACCCGCGCAACCCGTACGTGCCGACCACACATGCCAACGTCCGCTTCTTCATCGCCGAAAAAGCCGGCGAAGCGCCGATCTGGTGGTTCGGCGGCGGCTTCGACCTCACCCCTTACTACGGCTTCATCGAGGATGCCGTGCACTGGCATCGCACCGCCCACGACGCCTGCGCGCCTTTCGGCAGCGGGCTCTACCCGCGCTTCAAGCGCTGGTGCGATGAATACTTCTATCTGCCGCACCGGCAGGAACCGCGCGGCATCGGCGGAATCTTTTTCGATGATTTCGATGAGGGCGGTTTCGAGCATGCCTACGGCCTGATGCGCTCGGTCGGTGATCAGTTCCTGCCGGCCTATCTGCCGATCGTCGAGCGCCGCAAGGATACGCCCTACGGCGAGCGCGAGCGGCAGTTCCAGCTTTACCGGCGCGGCCGCTACGTCGAGTTCAACCTGCTGTACGACCGCGGTACCCGTTTCGGGCTGCAGTCGGGCGGCCGGGCCGAATCGATCCTGATGTCGCTGCCGCCGCTGGTACGCTGGGAGTACGGCTGGCAGCCGGAGCCCGGCAGTGCCGAGCAGGCTCTCTACACCGATTTTCTCCAGCCGCGGGACTGGCTCACCGCAGGGTAAGAGCAAAGGCGGTAGCCTCGCCTTCCCAGCCACCCAACCACTGAATCGCTTCCAAGGAGTTCGGAAACATGCGTCGCTTGCTTCTCAGCCCGCTGCCCTGGTTATTGGGCCTGATTCTGCTGCTTACCGGCTGCGCTACCTTGCAGCCGCAGTTGGAGAAGCCACAGATCAGTCTGGTCGGGATCGACATCCGCGAGCTCGGTCTGCTGCGCCAGCGCTACGTGCTGACCCTCAGCGTGCAAAACCCCAACGCGATCGCTATTCCGGTACGCGGCATGAGCTACGCCCTGCGCATTGCCGGCGAGGAATTCGCCAATGGCGTCAGCCCGAAAGCGTTTACCGTACCCAGTTACGGCGAAACCGACGTCGAAGTCGAAATGACCACCAACTTGCTCAGCACCCTGAGCAAGGTGCAGGACCTGCTCACCGGTAAACGGGACATGGTGGACTACCAGTTGTCCGGCAAGCTGGAAGTCGACATGCCGTTTGCCAGGGCCATTCCCTTCAGCAACCGGGGCGAATTCCGACTCACCCCGTAGCGGCGTCGGCATAGAGCAGGCGCATCAGCACCTGCTCTGCCACCGCCCGCGACCGCTCAAGGGAATCATCATCCTGGCAAAAGGCGAAGAAATCGCCGGCCTGATAATGCTGGGCGATCCGGGGATGGACATAATGTCGCCGACAGACGGCAGCGGTGTTCATCAGCCGCTGCGACGCAACCTTGATGGCTTGGCGGATATTGCGTTCGGCTTCCGCTGCGCTCTGCGGCGGCGGCAGCTCCAGCAGCGCTTCCACCATCGCCACGCTGCCGCCCCAGGTGCGAAACATTTTGGCGGTCAGCGGCTGGCCGGTGGCCGTGC
>DASULL010000507.1:0-11670 GCA_036278215.1 Gammaproteobacteria bacterium
GACGATGAAGAAATTCCAACGAACGCTACGCCTCCTGGCGTTGACGGCGGTGGCCGTCGCGGCGCCCGCCACCGCCCACCTGCCTGTGGCGGTCGACGGCCAGCAGCTGCCATCCCTGGCGCCGATGCTGGAGAATGTCACGCCAGCGGTGGTGAACATCGCCACCAAGAGCCGGGTACGGATCCGCGAAAACCCTTTGTTTCAGGACCCTTTCTTCCGGCGCTTTTTCGATATCCCCGAGCAGCACCGCCAGCAGCGGCCGGCGCAAAGCCTGGGCTCGGGTGTAATCGTCGACGCCGCTCGCGGTTACGTGCTGACCAACAATCACGTCATCGATAAAGCCGACGAAATCACCGTTACCCTGCAGAGCGGCCGGGAGCTTGCTGCCGAATTGGTGGGCGCCGACCCGGAAACCGACATCGCCGTACTCAAGGTCAAGACCGATGGGGTCAAGCTGATGGCGCTGCCGCTGGGCGATTCCACCGGTCTGCGGGTGGGAGATTTCGTGGTGGCGGTGGGTAACCCGTTCGGCTTGGGCCAAACCGTCACTTCCGGCATTGTCAGCGCGCTTGGACGCACCGGCCTGGGCATCGAGGGCTATGAGGACTTCATCCAGACCGACGCCTCCATCAACCCCGGCAACTCCGGCGGCGCGCTGATCAACCTCCGCGGCGAGCTGGTCGGCATCAACACCGCCATCCTCGCCCCCAGCGGCGGCAACATCGGTATCGGCTTCGCCATTCCCACCAGCATGGCGCGCGAAGTCATGAACCAGCTCATCCGCCATGGTGAGGTACAGCGCGGCAAGCTCGGCGTGTCAGTGCAAGAACTGACGCCGGCGCTGGCCGAAGCCTTCGGCATCAGTGCCGAGGAAGGTGCAGTGATCGCTCAGATCGCGCCGGATTCGGCGGCGGAGGCAGCTGGCCTGCAGGTGGGCGACGTCATCGTTGCCGTCGATGGGCAACCGGTACGGCGGGCATCGGCCATCCGCAACCGGATCGGCCTGCTGCGGGTGGGCGAAAAAGTGCAGCTGACGGTGTTGCGCAACGGGCAACGCAAGAACATCACCGCCATCATTCGCGAAGACAGCCGGCAGACAGCCACCGCTGCGCTGTCGCCGCGCCTTGCCGGCGCGGAGTTCGGCGAAGTCGCCGCCCCGGACCAGGAGCAGGGCAAGCGAGTAGCCATCCTGCAGGTACAACCCGGCAGCCCAGCGGCTGCGGCAGGGCTGCGCCAGGGCGACCTCGTGCTCTCGGTGAACCGCAAGCCGGTGACCAGCCTGGCGGAGTTCCGGACGGCAGTGCGCGACAGCAATGGCCGGTTACTGCTGCACATCCGCCGCGGCTCCGGAGCCTTCTTCCTGCTGTTGCAATAAGCTCCTCCCCCGGTGCTGGCAGCCTGCCGGCACCGGGGAACCTAAAGCCAAACCAATCCCGGCCGGGGTGGTTGACGCAAACGCAAAGCAGCGACTTGAGCTTGCTCCCGTCGCTGCTACAATTCATCGCCGTCCTGTCGCAAGTCCTAGCGGGGGCTGGGCTGCAAACGCAACGGCCATCGAAGTCCGCGCGTATTCGAGCGTCTCCTGTCCGGTGCCCGGTTCGCTCCGGCACTTCACTTTACACACCACTCCGACCACCCGACCAGGCAACAGGCCTGCGCCGGTCGAATCGGCCATGGATCAATCATGAAAGATGAGTTTGTTGACGTTCAAAACAGCTATGGCCGCTGTCTGCGTACCGGCCGATTCATCGAGCGGTTTTACGAGATCCTGATGGACAGCCATCCAGCCATGGCGCCTGCTTTTGCCCGCACCGACATGGGGCGGCAACGCCATGCCCTGCGGCGCGGGATCAGCAACGCCATTCTCTACGGTGGCGGCAACGAGTTAGTGCAGCGGACGGTGGAATCGGTCGCCGACCTGCACAGCCGTAACGGCCGCGCGCCAGTACCGCCGAATCTGTACTCCTATTGGATGGAGAGCCTGATGCAAGCGGTGCGGGAAAGCGACCCCATGGCCACCCCCGCGCTGGAAATGCGCTGGCGCCAAGCCATCGCCCCCTTGATCGAGACTTTTGTCCAACGTTATTGATTCGACAAGCGTTGTACGCAAGGCGGCCCAGCAACGGCCGCCAATCTTGCAAAGCCCGAATCCTGCCCACACCACCTGATGACGGGCGCCATACGCCAACAAGCCTACGCCCGATACCACATCCTTTTTTCACTGAAGACCTTGGACTGCGGCAACATGGCTCGCGTCCGGACGGGTTGTGCAGGAGGCAAGAGCGAGATGGAGCATCAGGAGTCCCAGCAAAATATCAGCGCCCGCGCCGCCGAAGCGGCACATGAGGCGATCGACCAGATCAGCAGCCGCAGCGCGGAGGCGGAGGAGCGGCTGCGCCAGGCAAGCCAGCGCGCTTCAGAGCGTACCCAGGAACTTGCTAACGACGTCTCTGAATACGTCACCAAAAATCCGCTGGCATCAGTTGGCATCGCCGCTGCGGCGGGCTTCATTCTTGGGGCGCTGCTGCGGCGCTAGCCATGCTGGCGCAAGAAGCGGCAGCTAAGCCGGAGAAACCTGCCAGCCAATCCGCCGATCCATCGTTAAGAGCGCTCGCTCTTGGCACGATCTCGCTCGTGCGCAAGTTGATCGGCGACCTGCTCGGCTTGGCGGCGCTGGAGGCCCGGCTGGCCACGCTCAGTCTGATCGGCATCGTCGCTACCGCCCTGGCGGCGGCATTCGCCATCATGGCGTTCTGGCTGCTGCTGCAGGCGGCTCTGCTCGTTGGCTTCCTGCGCCTCGGCGCGGACCTGTTATGGCTGCTCATCGGCTTTACCGTATTCAACGGCCTGACAGTCATGCTGTGCCTGTTCTTCATCCGGCGGCTGAGCGGCAACCTGACCTTCCGAGCTACCACGGCCGCACTACGCGGGAGCGATACGCATGCGACAGCTGAAACGCGACATTCACCTTAAGCAAGCGGCGGTCATGCAAGACCGTGCTCTGCTGGCAGCCAATACTCGCGCCCTGCAACAGCGCGCCCTGCACGCCTTGGCGACCCCACAAGCGCTGGCCGGTAGCTTCGCTGCCGGTTTCGCCGTTGCCATGCTGCGCGGCCGGCGCAGGCCCGAGCACCCCGCGGCCGAGCCGAAAGCGCACAACGGCCGTTGGCTGCGCCTGCTGCTGCGCGACGTCGCCATGCCGCTAGTACTGGGAATGCTGCAAGCTCATACGGTCGCGGAACACGACTATTCGTAGTCAAGCCGCCCTGGCGGCGGGGGAACGACGTGACGGACAGGGACCAGCCACCGCCGGCAGCGGAGACACCGCCAGAAAACGAGGCCACCGGCCACTCTGCCTCGTCGATACGCTCCTGGGCTTTGAGCTTGCTGGCAGTGCTGGCGGTCTTTTACACGTTGTTTCTAGCGAGCGAGTTCCTGCTACCGGTGATCCTGGCGCTGCTGCTGGCGCTGTTGTTGAACCCCCTGATGCACCCGCTGCGGCAGTTGCGGTTGCCCGATGCAATCTGCGCCGCCATCGTGGTGTTCGGCCTTCTCGGCGCGATTGCCGGAACCGGCTACGCACTGAGCACACCGGCAGCCAAATGGGTACAGGAAGCGCCGGGCGTGCTGTATCAGCTCCAGCGCAAGGTGAACGCACTGCGGCAAACGGTACGCGAGGTCAGCCAGACCGCCGAGCAGGTCGAGCGCCTCGCTCAGAGTCCGAACAAGCCGCCGGTAGTACAGCTGCAAGGGCAAGGCCTGCGAGACATCATCCTTGCCCGCTTGCGGTCGATTGCCATCGGTGCGGTGATGGCGACTTTTCTTTTGTACTTCATGCTGGCGTCAGGCGACCGCTTCCTGCGGAAGTTGATGAGCACCATGCCGACCTTCCGCGATAAGCGCCGCACCCTGGAAATATCGCGACGTGTGCAGGGTGAAGTATCGGCATACCTGTTCACCTTTGCGCTCATCAATATCGGGCTGGCGATGGTGACCAGCCTGACGATGTATCTACTCGGCCTGCCCAACCCCGTGCTCTGGGGGGTATTGGCCGGCGTGCTGAACTTTGTGCCTTACCTGGGCCCCGCCACGGTCCTGACCGTGCTGGCGGTAGTGGCGACACTCACTTTCGATCAGCTGCACGCCATCCTGCTGCCACCAGGCGCTTTCCTGGTCATTACCTCGCTGGAGGGGCAGTTGCTCACGCCGATGATTCTCGGTCGGCGGCTGGCGCTGAGCCCGATCGTGATCTTCCTCGGCCTGATTTTCTGGGGCTGGCTGTGGGGCGTGCTGGGGGCGCTGCTAGCCGTGCCAATCATGGTGTCCATCAAGATCGTCTGTGACCACATCGAACCGTTACAGCCAATCGGCGTCATGATGGAGCGCTGATCAGACTGCTGCCCCCGGCGCCGGGCCGGAGGCAGCTTCACGCCAGCTATACCGGCTTGTAGACCTCGCTGCCGGCGGCGCGGAATTCCTCCGCCTTCTCCTGCATACCGGCTTCGGCGGCCGCCTGATCCGAGCTGCCGTCGCTCTTGATCCTGGCGAACTCGCGCACTTCCTGCGAGATTCTCATGGAGCAGAACTGCGGCCCGCACATGGAGCAGAAGTGAGCGACCTTGTGCGCCTGCTTGGGCAAGGTTTCATCGTGGAACTCACGCGCCTTGTCCGGATCAAGACCGAGGTTGAACTGATCCTCCCAACGGAACTCGAAGCGCGCCTTGGACAGCGCGTTGTCACGGATCTGCGCCGCCGGGTGGCCCTTGGCCAGATCGGCCGCGTGCGCCGCCAGCTTGTAGGTGACGATCCCCTCGCGGACGTCGTGCTTGTCGGGCAGACCCAGGTGCTCCTTAGGCGTGACGTAGCAGAGCATGGCGGTGCCGAACCAGCCGATCATGGCGGCGCCGATAGCCGAGGTGATGTGGTCGTAGCCGGGCGCGATGTCGGTGGTCAGCGGGCCAAGAGTGTAGAACGGTGCCTCGCCGCAGGCCTCCAACTGCTTGTCCATGTTCTCCTTGATGAGATGCATGGGTACATGCCCCGGCCCTTCCACCATCACCTGCACGTCGTGTTGCCAAGCGATCTGGGTGAGCTCGCCCAGGGTCTTCAGCTCGGCGAACTGCGCTTCGTCGTTGGCGTCGGCGATAGAGCCCGGCCGCAGGCCGTCACCCAGCGAAAAGGCCACGTCGTAGGCCTTCATGATCTCGCAGATTTCCTCGAAGTGTTCGTAGAGGAAACTCTCCTTGTGGTGCGCCAGGCACCACTTGGCCATGATTGAGCCGCCGCGGGACACGATGCCGGTAACGCGTCTCGCCGCCAGCGGCACGAAGGCGAGCCGGACGCCGGCGTGGATGGTGAAGTAATCCACGCCCTGCTCGGCCTGCTCGATCAGGGTGTCGCGGAAGATCTCCCAGGTCAGCTCCTCGGCGCGGCCGTCGACTTTCTCCAGCGCTTGGTAGATGGGCACCGTACCGACCGGCACCGGCGAGTTGCGGATGATCCACTCGCGCGTCTCGTGGATGTTCTTGCCGGTGGAGAGATCCATGATGGTATCGGCCCCCCAGCGAGTAGCCCAGACCATCTTTTCCACCTCCTCCTCGATCGAAGAGGTGACCACCGAGTTGCCCATATTGGCGTTGATCTTCACCAGGAAGTTGCGGCCGATGATCATCGGCTCGGACTCCGGGTGGTTGATGTTGGCCGGGATGATGGCGCGGCCGCGAGCGACTTCGTCGCGCACGAACTCGGGGGTGATCAGCTCCGGAATGGCGGCACCGAAGCTCTGCCCGGGATGCCGCCGCGCCAGCGCCGATTCCCGGTACAGTTCCAGCCGCTGGTTCTCGCGGATGGCGATGAATTCCATCTCCGGCGTGATGATGCCGCGCCGGGCATAGTGCATCTGGGTAACGTTGGCGCCCGGCTTAGCACGGCGCGGAGCGTGGATGTGCTCGAAACGCAGCGGCGCGAGGCTGGGGTCTTCCTGGCGGGCACGGCCATAGGCGGAGCTGGGCCCGGCCAACTGCTCGGTATCGCCGCGCTCCAGAATCCATTGCTGCCGCAGCGGTGGCAGGCCTTTGCGCAGGTCGATGGTGGCAGCCGGGTCGGTGTAGGGCCCGGAGGTGTCGTACACGTAGAGCGGCGGGTTTTTCTCCGCGCCGAACATCAGCGGCGTTTCTGCCTGAGTGATCTCCCGCATCGGCACCCGGATATCCGGGCGGCTGCCTTCGACGTAGGTCTTGCGGGAATTGGGGAACGAGCGAGTGACGGATTCGTTCAAGGCCGCCGTTGCCTGGCGGACATCGTCGCTGCGAGCGCTCATGGGTGTCGTCTTCCTTCGGTTGAAATTGGCGGTGACGACGCGGGAACGCACAGGAGAGGAATCGAAGCTCCCTACACCGGTATTAACCGGATCAGGTTCGAAGGGACTCTCTCAGCCTTCGACTTAGCACCCTAAGCCGCAGGCACCCCCGCTTCATCAGTCGGTTCCAGACAGCACAGCGTTCTGGAACGGTTCACCGTAGGAGAGCCCTGCCCAACTGTCAACACAGGTCTTGCGGGCACAGCACAGGCCTTGCCTGCCCTGACTAAACCTCTTAGTCTTTACGCGCTTAGCGACTCATCAATCCACGGCGTTCACCGGCCTTCCGCGCTAAGGGGCGGCCGGCGCGGTTTGCGCTCCGCGGACCTCGATGCTGTTCTCGACCGGGTATGCACATGGCCAATCTCGACTTCGAACGCGCGCGCTTCAACATGGTGGAGCAGCAGATCCGTACTTGGGAAGTTCTCAACGAACGGGTTCTAGACATCCTCCGTGCCGTCCCCCGCGAGCAGTTCGTGCCGGCACAGTATCGGCAACTCGCTTTCGCCGATCTTCAAATTCCGCTACCGCACGAGCAGATAATGCTGGAGCCCAAAGTCGAAGCGCGCATTCTGCAGGCGGTCGATCCACAGCCGTCAGAGCAGGTTCTGGAGATTGGCACCGGCACCGGTTATTTGGCTGCCTGCTTGGCGCGCATGGCGGCCCACGTCACCAGCGTGGACATCTTTCCGGACTTCAAGGAAATGGCGCAGGCCAATCTGGCGGCGCAAGGCATCAGCAACGCCACCCTGGAGACCGGCGACGCTGCCCTCGGTTGGGATGACGGCCGTCGCTACGACGTGGTGGTGGTGACCGCCTCGCTGCCGGAAATGCACCGCGGCTTCCACCAGAGCCTGAACATCGGCGGCCGCCTGTTCCTGATCGCCGGTATGGCGCCGGTCATGGAAGCTCTGCTGATCACCCGCATCGCCGAAGACCAGTGGATACAGGAAGGCCTGTTCGAAACCAGCACCCCGGCCCTGATCAACGCACCGATTACCCGGACGTTTGCTCTCTAAGCAAACGTCCGCGAGCGCTTACTCATTCCTGCGCAGCCGGGCGCGCACCTGCTACCTCCGCGGATAACCGCAGCGCAATCAGGTCAAGCGTCCGCGCCAGCGCACCGCGATTGTCCTCGACCACTTGCCGGGCACGCTCACCGGCCGCTCTGCGCATCGCCGGCTCAGCCAACAAGCGCTCAACCTGAGCCGCCAATGCCGCCGCGTCCGCAACCAGAGTAAGTGTCTCCACCGCCGCCAGCAGTTCGGCGATCTGCTGAAAGTTGAACAGATGCGGGCCGCTCAGCGGTGCTAATCCCAGCGCGGCCGGCTCCAGCAGATTATGGCCACCGGTGGGTACCAGGCTACCGCCGACAAAAGCGACATCGGCGGCAGCATACATTCGCATCAGCTCGCCCATGGTGTCGCCCAAGTAAACCTGCGCGTCCGCCCCTGTTTCGCCATAACTGCGGCGAGCCAGTTGGAAACCCTGCTCACGACACAGTACCGCTACTCGCTCGAACCGCTCTGGATGCCGGGGAACCAGGATCAGCAGCAGGTCAGGATAACGGTGGAGCAATTGTCGATGCGCGGCTAGCACCTGCTCGTCCTCGCCTTCATGAGTGCTGGCGGCGATCCAAACAGGCCGCTGCGCGCCAAATCCGGTACGCAAGGCCTGCCCTGCCTGAGCCAGATCGTCCGGCAAGGTCATATCGAATTTGATGTTGCCGGTGGTCACCAGCTGCTGGGCGGTGGCGCCAAGCACGGCGTAGCGCTCGGCATCGGCCGGCGACTGCGCGGCAATGGTGTCAATGCAGCCGATAGTGGCGCGGGTCAGTCGGCCCAACCGTTGATAGCCGCGGGTGGAGCGCGGCGACAGCCGGGCGTTGACTACCAGCAGCGGGATACCGCGGGCGCGCAAAGCGTGAAACAGATTCGGCCATAGTTCGGTTTCCATGACCACCACCAGCTGCGGCCGGGTCCGGTTTAAGAACCGCTGCACGACACTCGGCAGATCGTAGGGGGCATAAACATGGTGAACGCTGTCGCCGAAAGTTGCCCGCACCCGTTCCGAACCGGTCGGCGTGGTCGTGGTCAGCAGCAGTGGCGTCTCCGGGTAGCGACTTTGCAAGGCGCGCACCAGCGGCACCGCTGCCAGCGTCTCCCCGACCGATACCGCATGCAGCCAGATCGGCCGCTCGCCCGGCATGGCTGGAACCCAGCCAAGCCGCTCGGCCCAGCGACGCCGGTACGCCGGCGCCTTGCGGCCGCGCCAGAACAGCCGCAGAAACGCGGCCGGCAACAGAAGATAGAAAAAAATACTGTAGAGTCGTCGCATCATGCGCAAATTATGCTTAGCTCTCGGAGCGGGAACCTTAGCACGGGCAGGCGGCCCCGGTTTGTTATACTCGCGCGCCAAAATCCCATTGATTCAGGCCGCCTCGTGACCGACTCCGTTGTCTCTTCTCAGCAAACACGCTTGCCACGCGAGCTGCTGGCACCGCGCTATTGGCCGAACTGGTTCGCTGCCGGTTTGCTCTGGTGTATCGCTCAGTTGCCGTATCGAATAGGGATTCGCATCGGCGAGACCATTGGGGCGCTGCTCTACCCGCTGGTGCCGCGCCGTCGCCGGATAGTACTGACGAATTTTAAACTTTGTTTTCCGGAGCTGTCGGCAAAAGAGCGCCGGGCCTTGGCGCGCAAGAATTTTCGCTACACCGGTCGGATGCTGATCGAGACCGCGTTGTCCTGGTGGACGCCGGCAGAGAAATTGGAGCCGCTGGTCCGCTTTCAGGGCTTGGAACATGTACGCGCCGCGCAAGCGGAAGGCCGCGGGGTGCTGCTGATCGGCGGCCATTTCACCTCCATGGAAATGGCCGCTCGCCTGATGGGCTTGCAGACCGACTTCCACGTGATGTACCGGCGCAACGACAATCCCGTTTTCGAGTACCTGACCGCGCGTTTCCGCCTGCAGCGCTATGGCGGCGCCATTCCACGGGACGATATCCGCGCCTTAGTGCGCCGACTGCGGGAGGGCCACACAGTATGGTACGCGCCGGATCAGGACTATGGCCGGCGCCATTCGGTCTTCGTGCCTTTCTTTGGTGTTCCGGCTGCCACCATCACGGCGACCTCACGCATTGCCAAGCTGAGCGGAGCAATTCTGATTCCGGCGATGTATCACGGCCGGGACGATGCCTCCGGCTACGACATCACCTTCCTGCCGCCGCTCACCCATTTCCCGGGCGCCAGTCTGGAAGAAGATGCTGCGCGGCTGAACCGCTTCTTCGAAGACGCGATAAAACGGGCGCCCGAGCAGTATTATTGGGTGCACCGCCGTTTCAAAACCCGACCCAACCCGACTGACTCGAAATTCTATTGAGGCCTGCATGCAGCTGCCCGACTTTTCGCGCTATCGTGTCCTCGTCGCCGGCGATGTCATGCTGGATCGCTACTGGTACGGCAGCACGGCCCGCATTTCGCCGGAAGCACCGGTACCGGTAGTCAATGTCCGCGATACTGAGCACCGCGCCGGCGGTGCGGCCAACGTTGCCCTCGGCATTGCCGCGCTCGGCGCGCAGGCGCGGCTGCTCGGCTCGGTCGGCAAAGACGACGCCGCCACCGAACTGGCCCGGCTGCTTACTCGGGCCGGTATCGAGAGCCGCCTCAACACCGACCACCAGCGGCCCACCATTACCAAGCTGCGAGTGGTGAGCCAGCATCAGCAGATGATCCGTCTCGACTTCGAAGCGGCTCCCTCGGCGGAGGCCGCTCTGCCCGAGAAGCTCTTCACCGCTGCACTCGAGGGCAGCGATGCCGTGGTGCTCTCGGATTACGGCAAAGGCGCGCTGTTGCAGGTACAAGGCTTGATCCAGCTGGCCCGCGACGCCGGTAAACCGGTGCTGGTGGACCCCAAACAGGATGATTTCGCCGTCTACCGCGGCGCCACTCTGATCACCCCGAATCGCCGCGAATTCGAGCGCGCTGTCGGCGTCTGCCGCGATGAGGCCGAGTTGGTCGAGAAAGGCATGCGATTGCTCGAGCGGCTCGACTGGACCGCATTGCTGGTTACTCGAGGCGAAGCCGGCATGACCCTGCTGAGCCGCAACGGCGAGCCGGTACACATTCCCGCCCAGGCGCAGGAAGTCTTCGACGTCACCGGCGCCGGCGATACCGTCATCGCCGTGCTGGCCAGCGCGGTCGCCGCCGGCCTGCCGCTGTCCCAGGCCGCTACGCTTGCCAACACCGCTGCCGGCATCGCCGTTGGCAAGCTCGGCACCGCCACGGTCGATGCCGCCGAGCTGCGCGCAGCTCTGGCCGCCTCCCAGCTATCAGCCAACCGCTACGGCATCACCGGCGAAGATACCCTGCTGCAGCAGCTCGCTCAGGCACGGCGGCGCGGCGAGCGTATCGTCATGACCAACGGCTGCTTCGACATTCTTCATCCTGGCCACGTTGCCTACCTTGAAGAAGCGCGTCGGCTCGGCGATAAACTGATTGTTGCCGTCAACGACGATGCCAGCGTCCGCCGGCTCAAAGGAGCGCAGCGGCCGATCAACCCGCTCGATCACCGCATGGCTGTCCTGGCCGGGCTGGCCGCCGTTGACTGGGTGGTGCCCTTCAGCGAGGACACGCCGGCCCGGCTGATCGAGCGAGTAGGACCGGACGTGCTGGTGAAAGGCGGCGACTATACTGTCGAGCAGATCGCCGGCCATCAGGCAGTCCTGGCGCGAGGGGGCGAGGTAAAGATTCTTCCCTTCGTCGAGGGCCGCTCGACCACCGGCATTATCGAGCGCATTCTGGATACCAGGAGCTAGCCATGAACGCGGTCCCGCAGGCCCCCGCCGTCTCCATCCTGATGTACCATCAGGTCGGCGAATTTCCCTCGCCCAAGGCGCATCGGGCCTGCTTCTGCCACGTCAAGCGCTTCGCCAGCCAGATGCGCTATCTGCAACTGTTCGGCTACTCGGTGATCTCGCTCGATGCGGCTTACAAGGGGCTGTTCGAAGGCGCACCGCTGCCGGAGCGCCCGGTGGTTCTAACCTTCGACGACGGCTACGAAAACTTCCGTGAATACGCTTGGCCCATTCTCCAGCGCTACGGCTTCCCTGCCAGCGTCTTCCTCGTCACCGAGCGACTGGGCCAGCCGGCCGGCTGGCTGGATGACGGCGGCAGCAACGCCCCGCTGATGGGCGCGGAAACGATCCGCGCCCTGCATCGAGAAGGTGTGCGCTTCGGCTCACACTCCCTTAGCCACCCCAGACTCTCGAAGATCGACTCGGCGCGCATGCGGGCTGAAATCATCGACAGCAA
>DASULL010000508.1:0-9548 GCA_036278215.1 Gammaproteobacteria bacterium
TGGGCGGGAACTCCAATCTGAACGGCGCTCTCCGTGCCGGTGGGTCGCTCTATCTTGATGACGGCCGGCCGACCACGCCGGAAGCTTTCCAGAAAACCCTGGACAACATTCGTGAGATCAGGCCGACCACGCTGCTGAGCGTCCCGGCGGCGCTGCAGATGCTGGTGGCCGCGCTCGAGGCTGATGCCGACCTGCGCCGTGCATTCTTCTCCCGCCTGACGCGCATGACCTTCGCTGGCGCGAGCCTGCCGCAGGATGTCTGGAACCGACTGCAAGCGTTGGCTGTTGAGACCATAGGCGAGGAGGTCGTCTTCGGCTCGGGCTATGGCACCACCGAGACCGCGCCCGGTATCGCGATCACCCACTGGGCTACCCGCGGCGGCGGCGAACTCGGCCTGCCCGTGCCAGGGCTCACCATCAAGCTTGCGCCCGTCGAGGATCGTTATGAGGTTCGAGTCAAAGGGCCGAACGTCACGCCGGGCTACTTCCGCCGAGCAGATCTCACGGCGGCGGCCTTCGATGAGGAAGGCTTCTATCAAACCGGCGACTTGGTGCAATTCATCGATGCGGCCAAGCCCTCGGAGGGGCTGCGTTTTGCCGGCCGCCTAAGTGAGAATTTCAAACTGACCAACGGCTCTTGGGTCGCCACCAGTGAGTTGCGCCTTGCCTTGCTGGAAGCCTGTCAGCCGCTCGCCTCCGACCTGGTTATCGCGGGGCAGGACCGAGACGACATCCGGCTGCTGATTTGGGTCGGCGCTCAAGCGCGGGTCAGCGCTGGCGCGCCCGCCGAAGGCTGTATCGAATCGACCCATTACCAGGCGTTCGCGGCCGAGCTGGCCGAACGTCTGCGGCTTTACAACCAAGACAAGGGCGGCAAAACCCACCGAATCGCGGCCTTCCGCATTCTCCATGAAGCCGCGTCGCTCGGCGCTGGCGAAATCACCGATAAAGGCTACGTCAACCAACGAGGCGTGCTGCAGCGGCGAGCGGAACTGGTGGAGGATCTTTATGCACCCAACCCCAGAGCTGACGTTGTGCGTTTATAACGAATCCAGGAGAAAAAGATGACCGGGCACATCGATTTTTACTTTGATTTCGGCAGCCCCAACGCTTACCTGGCGTATAAAGCCATCCCCGGCATCGAGCAGCGCCTTGGGCCAGTTTTCCAGCTCAAGCCGGCGCTACTCGGTGGAATTTTCAAAGCCACCGGCAATCAATCACCGGCGGTGACTTTGGCCAATGTGCCAGCCAAGAGGAGCTATGAGCGGCTGGAGACGCGGCGCTTCATCGCCCGGCACGGACTCACTGGATTCCGCTTCAACCCGCACTTTCCCATCAACACCCTCCACATGATGCGCGGTGCCATGCTGGCGCAGAAGCTCGGTCTATTCGACGCTTACGTCGCCACGGTATACGCCGGGATGTGGGAGCAGGAGCTCAACATGGGCGAGCTCGAGACGTTCCATCGGGTGCTCGATGAAGCCGGTCTGCCCACGCAGGAGTTCATCGCTCACATCGGCGATGCCGACGTCAAACAGGCGCTCATCAACGCGACGCAAGAGGCCATCGACCGCGGCACCTTTGGCAGCCCCACGTTCTTCGTCGGCGATGAGATCTTCTTCGGCAAGGATCGGCTGCGCGACGTGGAGGAGGAGTATCTACGTCAGTATGGAAACAAGCCGGCGGTTGCCCCGGCCGGGTGAGCCGTTCCGCTCAGCATCCATTTTAAGGAAGCCACGGGCTGATGGGCTGGCAACGCTTGTTGGACCGCGGCTACTCCCGAGTGCCGAGTCCAAGAACCCGGCCGTTATCGCCTGAATTGCCGCTGGAGTCGGTACTAATTTAGAATGGACTGCACGCACTCCTGGTATTGGCCAGGGGAAGGAGAGCTTCGATGCAGTGGAATGAGCTAGACCAGCAACCATGTTCGGTGGCGCGGACGTTGTCCGTGATCGGCGATCGCTGGACTCTGCTGATTCTCCGCGACTGCTTTCTGCGAGTCCGTCGTTTTGGCGACTTTCAGGAGCGCCTTGGCATAGCTCGCCCGATACTCGCCGACCGGCTCCAGAAGCTGGTCGATAACTTCGTGCTGACCAAAGTCGCTTACCAGGAGCGGCCCCTTCGCTATGAGTACCGGCTGACGCCAAAAGGCCTGGATCTCTATCCGGTGGTGATGGCCATCGTACATTGGGGCGATGTGCACATGGCCGACAAAAAAGGGCCGCCGCTCCTGCACCGTCATAAGGCTTGCGGAGAGTATTTTCACCCCGTTCAAGTCTGCTCCGAGTGCGGCGAGCCACTCGACCCTCGCCAGGTGCAGGTGGAAGTTGGCCCGGGAGGGCGCAATCCCGCGCACCTGCCGATCGACAGCCAAGATACCGCGCCAGTCGCCAAGGTCAGGGTGGCGCAGCGTCAGGACTAGCGGCGGTTGTTGCAACCGCACCTGAGATGCAGCCGCCATGCACCGGCGGCAGCATCATTCTTTGAAGTAGACCGCCTGATGGCTGGTCGCCAGCAGGGTGCCGGCGGCACTCCATACTTCCGCGCTCTGATCGAAGAATCCTTTGCCAAAGTGCAGACCGCGGGCGGTACCCAGCAAATGCTCGGTGCCTAGTGCACCTAGCTGATCGGCGTCGGCATGGAAGAAGGTTGTGAGCACGACCGTGCCGATCGGGACCCGCTGCGCGCGCCGCACGAAGATCCGCGGGAAGAAAGCGTCGCAGAGTGCCGCCAGCGAGAGGAAATCGAGCGGCCGTGGCGGCTGGTCGCGCAGCCAGAGCCGGGTTTGCGACGGATGTTCCGTGCTTGCCGCCGCGCCTGGGCCGCCGTCGATGATGCGCATCTCGTAGCAGTCGGTCCAGCGGGCGAAGGAGAGGGGCGGCATGGGCGCTATGTCAGCGGCCGGCGGCACCGACGGAAAGGTGGCATCGGTCGTTGTCCAGGTCTCACGCCGCAGCGCTGTAACGGCGGTGGCGAATGCGGCGACTTGATCCGATTGCCTCAGTTCGACCAACCAGTGCTGGGTGCTGCGGTTGGTCCGCATCGCCCTGGCATTAACCGAGAAGTCGCCATCGGCAATCGGAGCGGCGTAATGCACCGTGAGCGACACTGGGTCACCCAGGCGCGCCGGGTGATCCATGATCGCATTGAGCAGCGTGGCGCCGATGATGCCGCCGAAGGGCCCAACCATGTTGGCGTAAGCCGGGCTGGTACGGCCGGTGTAGGCATCGTCACCGCTTGGCGAGAGCGCAATGGCCTGGTCGAACGCGTGCGCTGGGGAGGCGGATGTCTCCATGCTTATCCCTGTTCTATTGGAATGTGCTGTCGCCGATGCGAAGACCGGCGGCATCGGGTTTGATCTTGTGGGATTGCAGATACAACAATTGTGGATACAAACCCTAGGCGAGGGCTGGTGTGGCGGTCAACTGTCCCGGAAGCCTCAAAGCTGTACCAATTCCCAGGCCGCCGCGGCACCAGTCACTTAGGATCGGCCAAACAGGCAAGGAGTCGCAGTCTTTATTGCCGGGGCTTGCCGCGATTTCTGCAGAGCTGTTGAACAGTACACGGCAGGAAGCGGGCAGGAGGGGAGTGCAAAACGACGAAGATCCGCGAATGATCCCGCGCCGGCCCAGGCACTGCTTGAAGGTGGTCGAGCGAGACATCCTGACTCTTGCTGCTCGGCGGTGGAGCTAGCCAAGCCTTGCCGTGGCAATCTGGCAGGCAGCTTGCTTCATCTCGGGGGTGACACGCATTAACGCGTGCGTTTGCCCTGCGGCTGCTGGCAATATAGCGTATGTTGCATTGCCGCATAGGCAGGTCGCAGGTTGCGGCCTTGTTCGCGGATGAACAAGAAGGAGTACATGGTGGCGGAGCTGAACAAACTGACCAAGCTGCTGGAACTGTTCCAGCTTGAACAGATCGAGCAAAACATCTTTCGCGGTGTCAGCTTCGACCTCGGTTTTCGCGCCCTGTTTGGCGGTCAGGTACTCGGACAGGCATTGATGGCGGCGAATCGGACGGTGGAGGCGGAGCGGCAGGCGCATTCCATGCACGCCTACTTTTTGCGGGCCGGCGACGCCAAGGCGCCTATCGTCTATCAGGTCACCCGCACTCGCGACGGCCGCAGCTTCACTACCCGCCACGTGCTGGCGATCCAGCACGGCCAGCCGATCTTCGACATGTCGGTATCGTACCAGACGCAGGAAGACGGCTTCGAGCACCAGGATGCGATGCCGACGGGAATTCCGGAGCCGGAAACTCTGAAGAGTTTTCGCGAGATCTATGGTGCCGCCGAAGACGTACCCGATTATGTGCGCGATCAGATGACCCGTGATCGTCCGGTCGAAGTGCGGCCGGTCAACGTCATCGAGAAAATCAATCCGACCCCCCGTGAAGCGCTGAAATACACCTGGTTCCGCGCCGCTGGCGAGGTGCCGGATGACCCGCGGCTGCATCAGGCCGTGCTGGCCTATGCTTCCGATTTCGAGTTGCTGGGAACAAGCATGCTGCCGCATGGCGTGTCCTTTGTGCAGAAGGAAATTCAGGCGGCGAGTCTCGATCACGCCCTGTGGATTCACCGGCCGTTCCGGGTCGATGAATGGCTGCTGTACCGCATGAACAGCTCCAACATGTCGAACGCACGCGGCCTGGCGCACGGCCAAATCTTCAGCCGCGACGGCCGGCTGGTGGCCAGCGTGATGCAGGAAGGCTTGGTTCGGCGCCTGTCGCCCGACTGGAAGCGCAACGGCTGAGCCCGCGTCGCCGCAATCATGTCAGGGCATACGATCGCCGACCTCATTCGGCTGTTCAACGATGAATTCCGCCAAGCCGACAACACCATTCTGGTGCGCGGTGAGGACGAGCCGATTTACCTGCCGGCCGACCAAGATCACCCTCACCATCGGGTGATCTTCGCCCACGGCTTCTACGCCAGCGCGCTGCACGAAGTGGCGCACTGGTGCATCGCTGGCGCCGCGCGGCGCCAACTGGTCGATTACGGCTACTGGTATCGGCCGGATGGGCGCAACGCCGCGGAGCAGGTCGAGTTCGAGCGGGTCGAGGCGCGGCCGCAGGCGCTGGAATGGGCGTTTTCGATCGCCGCCGGTTTCCGCTTCAATGTCAGCGCCGACAACCTCTCCGGCCTGCCGGTCGACCTGGCCGCTTTTCGCCGCCGGGTCTACCAGGAGCTGCGCAACTACGCCGAACGCGGTTTCCCACCGCGGGGGCAGCGCTTCATGACACGCTTGCAGGAGTTCTACGGCACGACATTCCGCTTGCCGGCCTACGAGATCCACGCAGAGGAGGCATAAGGCAGGCTCAAGGCACGTTCGACCGTATCCGCCCAAGTCCCTGTTTGCTGCCCGAATGGCATATCCTCATGTTTCTTCAGGCGGCAGCGCTTGCTGAATAACTAAACCAACAACGAGGCCAGTCATGCAGTCCCCAATTCTCTACCCGCTGTTCGCCCTGGTGGCGCTGACCTTCATCGTGCTGTTCTGGATGGCCAATCTGCGGCTGGGTGCAATCCGTCGCGGCGAGGTGAAACCGCGCTATTTCAAGCTGAATGTCGGCGAGATACCGGAGCGGCCGGCACAGGCGGCCAACAATTTCCGCAATCTGTTCGAGCTGCCGGTGCTGTTCTATGCCCTGGTAGCGCTGCTGCTGATTACCGGCAAGGCGGACGCGGGCCAGCAGGCGCTCGCTTGGGTGTTCGTCGCCAGCCGCTATCTGCACAGCTTTATTCACCTCAGCTACAACAACGTCAACCACCGCTTTCTCGCCTTCCTCGTCGGCATGCTGGTGCTGCTGGCGATGTGGGTGAAATTCGCGCTGCTCTGAGAAGAGAGCCAGGCAGCTACGGCCTGTCTGGGTCCGGCGCCGGCGGCAACGGCGAATGAGCAAGCCCCGGCTCGGGCCGGGGCGAATGTGGGTACTCTAGTTGGAGCGGCGCTTGCTTAGCGCAACTGGATCTTGCCGCCGGGGCCGCCCAGACCACCTGGGCCACCGGGGCCGCCGAAGCCGCCGCCGGCTTCCGGCACGATCAACGAGGAAGCGGCCTCGCGGCGCAGTTCCTTGAGTCGCTCCATCGTATCGTCCACCGCCGCCCGGGCGGCGTCGCCAAAGGCATTGACTGCCTCTCCCAGCGTCTTTGCCGCGATTTCGAAGCTCAGCGGCAGGGTGCCGGCCGGCGTCAGAATCTGCGACTGGCCAACGTAGACGATGTCGCGGCTGCTATCGCGGTTGCCTTCGCCGTCGACCGGGGTGAGCCGCAGGATGCTGCCGACCCGGCGATCGGTAAACATTTCCTCAAGGTACAGCCCCTTGAGGTCCATCTGTAGTTCTTTTGCAGAATCGTCTGCTGCCATCGCACATGCCTCTCAGTAAGCAAGGAATCGTGGTTAGGCTACCACGAGCGTTGCGTTTATGCGGGCAGTTGACGAGCGGACAAGTCCAGGTCGCGTTAGCGGTAATATCGACCGCCGCAGCTAAGAGCCACCAACCAACCAATTGAGGAGAGGAAATATGACAATTGCGCGTATCGGCGTCGTCGGCGCTGGGATGATGGGGTCGGAAATCGCTCTGGTGTTCGCCCTGGGCGGCTTCGATACTTTGTTGTCCGACCGCGACAAGGCCTATGCCGAAGCGGCGCTCGAGCGGCTGCGCGGGCTGCTCGACAAAGGAGTTCCGCGTGGCTTCTGGACCGAGCAGCAGGCGGCGGACGCCCTGCAACGGCTGAAAGTGGCCGATGGCTTGGCCGACTATGCCGACCGCGATCTGGTGATCGAGGCGGTGTTCGAGGACGAGACGATCAAGGCGGCGGTGTTCCGGGAGTTGGACGGCATCGTCGGCGCCGACTGCTTGCTTGCTTCCAATACCTCCAGCATTTCGATTTCCGTACTTGCCGGTCATCTCCCGGAGGCGCGCCGTGAGCGCTTCCTCGGCGCGCATTTCTTTTCGCCGGTGTCGCGGATGAAACTGGTGGAAGTGATTCCGGGCATGGACACCGCCGCCTCCACCGTGGAGGCGGTGTCGGCAGTGCTGCAAGCGGTCGGTAAGGCGCCTGTGCCGGTCAAGGATGTGGTCGGTTTCGCCGTCAATCGCCTGTTGCACACCTTTTTCATCGAGGCAGTGCGGCTGGTCGAGGAGGGGGTGGCGACGCCGCAGGATATCGATACCGCCTGCAAGTTGGGCCTGGGTCATCCGGTCGGGCCGTTTGAGCTGATGGACGGCGTGACCAACGGTCTGAGCCTGGAAGTGCAGGAAATCCTGTACGAAGCCTACGGCGAGCGCTTCCTGCCGCGGCCGCTGCTCAAGCAGCTGGTCAAGGCCGGCTATAACGGCCGTAAAGCCGGCCGCGGTTGGTACCGCTACGACGAAACCGGCAAACGGCGCTCCTGATTCGCCGGCCACGGTCTTGTAGCTGCGCTCGGTACGGCCAATTTATTTAAGAGCCTTTAAGTAGATTGGCCGCACCATCCCACTATGGCGGGATGCAAGAGAGGGTCGTTGCTAGCGGCGACGGCCCCGGAGAGGGCGAGAATGGCAATGGCGCAGCGGCGGGTTGGCACCCTGCTGACCGATCTCGATGTTCACCTGTTCGCCGAGGGCAGTCATTACCGCCTGTACGAGAAACTTGGCGCGCATCCACTGCATCCGCCAGCCGGCGGGGTCCACTTCGGAGTATGGGCGCCGAACGCGGCGGAGGTCGCCGTCATCGGCGACTTCAACGACTGGGGTCCGACCGCCCACCCGCTCGATCAGATCCATGCCGGCTCGGGCATCTGGGAGGGGACGGTCGCCGGCGCGAAAATAGGCCAGCGCTATAAGTACCGGATCGTCTCCAGGCACGCCGGCTATACCGTGGAGAAGGCCGATCCGTACGCTTTTCATGCCGAACGGCCACCGCGTACCGCCTCTATCGTTTGGGAGCTTGACTACGACTGGGGAGACGCCGACTGGATGGCGCAGCGGGTAAGTCATAACGCCTTGGATGCGCCGATGTCGGTATACGAGCTGCATCTTGGCTCTTGGCAGCGTGGCGAGGACAACGCGCTGCTCGACTACCGGACGCTGGCGCATCAGGTTGCCGACTACTGCAACGACCTGGGCTTTACCCATGTCGAGCTGCTGCCGGTCACCGAGCATCCGTTCTACGGCTCCTGGGGCTATCAGTGCACCGGCTACTTCGCTCCGACCTCGCGCTATGGCAGCCCGCAGGACTTCATGTACTTCGTCGATCACCTGCACCAGCAGGGGATCGGCGTGCTGCTCGACTGGGTGCCATCCCACTTTCCCAACGACACCCACGGCCTGCATTACTTCGACGGCACGTTTCTGTATGAGCATGCCGATCCGCGCAAGGGCTATCACCCTGAGTGGAACAGCTACATCTTCAACTACGGCCGCAACGAAGTTCGCGCCTTTCTGCTGAGCAGCGCCCTGTTTTGGCTGGATCGGTATCACATCGACGGCCTGCGCGTCGATGCCGTCGCCTCCATGCTGTATCTGGATTATGCCCGTAAGCCCGGCGAATGGATTCCCAACCGGTATGGCGGCAACGAGAACCTGGAGGCGATCTCGTTTCTGCGCACGCTCAACGAAGCCGTCTACCGGGAGCACCCGGACACCCAGACTATTGCCGAGGAGTCCACCGCCTGGCCGATGGTGTCGCGGCCGACGCATGTCGGCGGCCTGGGATTCGGCCTGAAATGGAATATGGGCTGGATGCATGACACGCTGCGCTACTTCAAGGAAGACCCGATCCACCGCAAATATCACCACGGCGAGCTGACCTTCAGCCTGATCTATGCCTTCAACGAGAATTTCATGCTGCCGCTCTCGCACGACGAGGTGGTGCACGGCAAAGGATCGCTGCTCGGCCGCATGCCGGGCGACGAGTGGCAGCAGTTCGCCAACCTGAGGCTGCTGTTCGGTTACATGTGGGCCCATCCCGGCAAGAAGTTGCTGTTCATGGGCGGCGAGTTCGGTCAAAGGCGTGAGTGGACCCACGAGGAGAGCTTGGAGTGGTGGGTGTTGCGTTATCCGCTGCATGCCGGCGTGCAAGCCTGGATACGCGACCTCAACCGCTTCTACCGGGCCGAGCCGGCGCTGTATGAATGCGACTTCAACCCGAGCGGATTCCAGTGGCTGGAGGCGAACGATTACGAGCAGAGCACGTTGGCATTCCTGCGTAATAGCGCGGATCGGCGCTGCCTGCTGGTGGTTTGCAACAACACGCCGGTGGTGCGCGAGAACTACCGGGTAGGCGTGCCGCTGGGCGGTATTTGGGAAGAGTGTCTGAACAGCGATGCTGCCGTTTACGGCGGCAGCGGCCAGGGCAACCTCGGCCAGGTGGCAGCGGTGCCGGTAGCGTCACATGGCCATTACTACTCGTTAACGCTGCAGCTACCGCCGCTGGGCGCTCTTTACCTCAAGCCGAAGGGTTAAAAAGCGAT
This sequence comes from Gammaproteobacteria bacterium, assembly GCA_036278215.1. Lineage (GTDB taxonomy): Bacteria > Pseudomonadota > Gammaproteobacteria > Nitrococcales > AK92 > JAAYIK01. Next base: position 9,456 of record DASULL010000508.1, read on the forward strand.
ATGGCAAGGAAGCCGGAGACAACCAGCGAAAAGAAACCCAAAGCTTCCGTCCGCAAACGGCAGCCGCCGGCAGAGCAGCAGGCGGCCGCCACC
>DASULL010000509.1:0-7961 GCA_036278215.1 Gammaproteobacteria bacterium
CCAAGCACGCCGAACGCCGCGGCCTCGCTGGGCGTGGCCAAGCCGGCGTAAATCGTGCCGATGACGGCGGCGATCAGCAACACCACCGGCAGCAGGCGGCCAGTGCGCCGCAGCTTCTGCGCCCAGGTCAGTACCGGCTCCGGCCTGCCCTGCTGCCTGGTCCATAAAGACCAGATGGCGGTAAACGCCATGAACAGCACGATCAGCAGCAGCCCCGGCAGGATGCCGGCGATGAACAGCCGGGCAATGGATACCTCCGCCGAAGCGCCGTAGACGATCATGATGATCGACGGTGGAATCAGCAGCCCCAGCGTACCGGCACCGGCCAACGTGCCCAGGATCATGTTGTCGGGGTAACCTCTCTGGCGCAGCTCCGGGATGGACATCCGGCCGATGGTGGCAACCGTGGCTGCTGAGGAGCCCGATACCGCCGCGAACACCCCGCTGCCGACGATGTTGACGTGCAGCAGCCCGCCCGGCAGCCGGCTCAGCCACGGCGCCAGACCGCTGAACAAGTCCTCCGATATGCGTGAGCGGTAGAGGATCTCACCCATCCAGATAAACAGCGGCAACGGCGCCAGCGACCAGCTGGCGATACCGCCCCAGATCGCCGACCCCAGCACCAGCCCGGTGGGAGCGCCGGCGAATATCTGCATGGCAACAAATGCCACACCCAGCAGCGCCACAGCAATCCAGACACCGCTGCCAAGCAATAGGAACAGCACCAGAGCCAGCAGCAGACCAATATGCAAAGGCTCCATCGGCTTACTCTCCAGTAGCAGCCGCGACGGCCGGCGTCGAATCGGCCTCTTCGGCGAGCGCATGGGCCGGGGTACGGCCGAGCAGGCAGTCCACCAGCGCTTCCACCAGCCCCAGGGCAAGCGCTACTACGCCAAACGCCATCAGGCTCTGCGGGATCCACAGAGGCACGGCGAGCAGCCCAGGCGAGGCATCGCCAAAGACATACGACTGCCGCGCCAGATCGACAGCCCACCAAGCCAAGTAAGCCACTAGCGCCAGCGTCACGACGATGCACCACAGCTCCAGCCAGCGCCGCGGCCGAGCCGGTAGCATGCCGAGCAAGATTTGCACGCGGATGTGACCACCGGCGCGCAGGGTCGGTGCCAGTGCCAGGAAGCTTGCCGCCGCCATGGCATAGCCGGCCATCTCGTTCGCCGACGGCACCACCATGCCGAGCGCTCGGCCAATGCTACTGGCGAGCGTCAGCAGGCAGATCGAAACCAGCGCAAGGGCAGCCAGCACAGCGCAAAGCCGGTGCAGCCAGTCGAGAGCGGTGCGCATGCAGGATACCTCTAAGCCTGCTTCGCTCGCGAAGCAGGCTGGCAGCGGTTAGCGATTGGCGGTGCGGTAGGCTTCGACGACTTGACGGCCTTCCTCACCGGCGCTGCTCAACCACTCCTCCAGCATGGTCTGGCCGATTTGGGCGAATTCGCTCATCAACTGCTCGGTGGGTTGGTGCACTTCCATCTGCTCGGCCAGCTTGCGCGTCATCTCGTCAGCTTCCTTGCGGCTCATCTCCCAGCCGCGCAGCTCGGCCTTGCGTGCCGCCGTAAGCACCGCCTGCTGCTGCTCCTTGCTCAACGCATCGAAAGCCCGCTGATTGACGTAAACCATGTTCTTCGGCAGCCACGCCTTGACGTCGTAGTAATGATCCACGTAGTCCCAGGCGGACGAGGTTACCCCGGTGGAGGGTGAGGTCATCATGGCCGCCACCATACCGGTGGAGAACGCCTGCGGAATCTCGGTGGTTTCGATCTGGGTGGGCGTCGCCCCCATCAGCTCGGCGACCCGCGACGTTGCGTTGTTATAGGCGCGGAACCGCACGCCGCGCATGTCAGCCAGGTGGTTCACCGGCTTGGCCGTGTACAGGCCTTGTGGCGGCCAGGCCACGGTATAGAGCAGCTTGAGCCCGCTGCCGGCGAGCTTCTTTTCGATGGCCGGACGCTGCGCCGCCCACAGCTTTTCCGCTTCCTCATAGCTGGTCGCCACGAACGGCAGGCTGTCCAGACCGAACAGCGGATCCTCGTTGGCATGCAGCGAGATGATGCTCTCGCCGATCTGCGCCTGGCCGGTCTGCACCGCCCGCTTGATCTGCGGATGCTTGACCAGCGAGCCGGCGCTGTGGACGACGATTTCCAATTCGCCGCCGGTGGCTTCGGCTACGTCCTTGGCAAACTGGCGAATATTCTGCGTATGGAAGGTGGAATCGCCGTATGCCGTCGGCATCTGCCACTTGGTGGCCGCAATCAGGTCCGACGCAGCCAGCACAGCTGTGAAAACGACTATCAGGGCCGAGAGCCTTTTCATCGGTGTCTTCCTCTTGTTATTGGCAGAACCCGGCGCGGGCTCCGTCTCCTCCTCTCTTAAGGAAATAAAGCAGCTCGCCAATGATTTATCTATGGCAGGCCTGCTTGAAGCCGGACGCAAGCAGTGCCCGCAGCTGTACCGAGCGCTCCCCCTGCATCGAGCAGGCTTCATCTGCCTGGATCGACCAGCCCTTTCCGACCCGCCGCCCTTTCCAAGCCACCGGCGGCAGCACGGCCGAAAAAAGGCCAAGCCAACAGCGCGGCAGTCAGGTAAACGGACCAGAAGGCAAAGACAATATCGCTGAGGAAATGCCCTCCTTGGGCCATCCGGCACAGCCCCACTAGCCCGCCCAGAGCAATTCCTCCCAACAGCCACCGCCGGCGGCGGCCGGCGACCCAGGCCAGAGCACTCAAATAAAAACCTATGGCGGCATGACCACTGACGAAGGAGCAGTTGCGCTCGCATTGATCAGCCGGAACCAGGGCCGGCGTGAACTCCTTATCCCCGCCAAACATGGTTATCTGGCGCGGCCTGGCCCGGTCCATGTGGTTCTTTAAAACCTCGTTGACCAGCAGCCCGGGCCCCAGCAGCAGCACCGCGAACAGATAAGCGATAACCCGCCGCGACAACCGCTGCGGCGCCCGATACGCAGCAGCCAATAAGCTGAGCAGGCTCAGTAAGACGACGAAGTGAGCATAGGCAAAGGCGCGATACAAACCCTCCACTGGCGCTGCCTTGGCGAGATAGAAGCCTCGCTGCGGATCGTAGAACAGCTGCGCCACTAGCAGATCGAGTTGCGGAAAGCCCAGGAACAGCGCTGCGGAGGACAGGAAAAGCCAGATATCCCACCGCTTCAGGGGCTTCACCGATAACCCTCGAAGCCTTGCAGGTAATACACATACAGCCGTCGCTCCAGATCGGCGTAAACCGGTACGGCGATCTCGGCCAGGTACTCACTGTGGGTAACGCGCTGCCGTAAGGTATCGGGCAAGGGAGATTCGCTGACGAAGATGAAGTTCCTGCCAACATACCGGCCCATGTCGGCGGTCAAGGCGTAGTGGTTGTCGACCCGACCGCGCGGGTTCCACAGCGCCAGGCGTTGCGGCTGAACCCGGCTGTAATAGATCAGGTTGGCCAACACCTTGCGGGCATCGCTGGCCACCAGAGCGTCCGGATAGCGCTCGATCAAGGGCCGGACGGCCTCAGTCGCTTCCGGCCAGCCCAACATGCGGTAATAGGGATCGGTCTTGCCGCTGTGTTCAATACCGGCCGCTGCGGCGAAGGCGTGGTAGTGGTAAAGCACGCCGGTGACGGCAAGGTTGAGCGCTATCCCCGCCAGCAGCCAGCGCCGCCAGCCGGCCCGCAGCAGCAGCGCCGCGGTCAGCAGCGCCGCGCCGAGAAAAGCCGGCATGGCCCAGTTGATGAAGGCCCGGCTGAGCAGCGCCTGAGTGCTGATGAGCACCAGCAGCGGTACGGTGAGGGCAAGGCAAAACCAAAGCCCGTCTTCGGCTGTCAGGCTCTGCAGCTGCCTCCGGCGCGCCAACTGCGCCAGTCTGACGATCAGCAGGACCGCCAGCAGCGGCCCCAGTACGCCGATCTGGCCGCCCAGGAACTCCAGCAGTTTGCCCGGCCGGAATAGCGGTTGCGACCCACCCAGCTGCGAAATCGCCGTCGTGTGAGCCAGCGTCGCGAACTGGTGACGGTAGTTCCACCAGATGTTTGGCGAGAACACCAGCAGCGCTACTGCTGCCGCCAGCCAGAACCGCCGGTCGGTGAGCAGCCGGCGGTATTCGCGACTGCCGGCCAGATAGAGGATCAGGCTCGCCGGCAGAACGACAAGAGTGTACTTGGAGAGCAGCCCCAATCCGCAGCTCACCCCAGCTAGCAGCCACCAGCCCCAGCCCTGGCTGTCGCGGGCGCGCAGAAATAAATAGGCGGTGAGCGCCCAGAAGAACAGCAGCGGCGCGTCGGTAGTAATCACCAGGCCGCTCACCCCCACCCCGGGCATGGTCGCCACCACCAAAGCTGCCGCCACCCCCACCTGCTGGTCGAACAGCCGCCGGCCAATGCCGAAAACGACCAAGGCAGTCAGTGAATAAAGCAACGGCGAGGCCAGCCGGACCGCTACCTCGGTCTGGCCGAACAGCTGGGTAGTGAGATAAATCAGCCAGGCCACCATGGGCGGCTTGGAGTAATAGCCGAAGTCCGGCTGCAGAGCCCAGCCGTAGTATTGGGCTTCGTCGTAGAACAGCGGCACGGTGGCGAAGTGGATGACGGCCCAGCGGTAAAGTACCAGCAGAACCAGACCTGCCAGCAGCAGCCACGGGCGGGATTGGCTTACGGCAACCAACGAATTGTCTGAGGCCGAGGCAGAGGCGGTCATGCGTTCATCCTTGAGCGCAGATGGATGCCAGAAAGCGGCGCCCGACCATAGGTCAGCGTCGTGGCAGCCTGCCTGTAACCTGCGCCGGCCGATCCCCGGCACCGGCCACTCGCCGGCGATGCAAGCGGGTGTTAGGAAGCCCGCGGCTATGAATCACATGCGGGACTCCGGCGTTGTCGACAAGACCTGTCGGCTGCCGCTGCCGAGTCGCCAGAAGAAGGCGCCGCCGCTAGCCTCAGTCGTTGCTGATAATCACCTTCAATGCCTTCTCCTTGGCGGCGTTGCCGAACACCTCGTAGGCCTGCAGGAACTGGTCAAAGGCGAACCGATGGGTGATCAGGTTCTGCGGCTGCAGCTTGTTCGACTCGACGGTCTTGAGCAGCATCGGCGTGGTGTTGGTGTTGACCAGACCGGTGGTCAGGGTGATGTTCTGAATCCAGAGCTTCTGGATCTGAAAATCGACGCTCTTGCCATGCACCCCGACGTTGGCGATGTGTCCGCCGGGCCGGACGATGTTCTGACAGACATCGAAGGTCTGCGGTATCCCCACCGCCTCAATCGCCACATCGACGCCGTCTTTGGTCGAGCCGAGAATGGCTTCGACGGCATTCTGCTGGGCGCTGTTGATGACTTCCGTTGCGCCGAACTTTTTCGCCATCTCCAGCCGCCCGGGATCGACGTCGACCATGATGACCCGACCGGGAGAGTAGAACTGGGCGGTCAGCAAGGCGGCCATGCCGATCGGTCCGGCGCCGACGATGGCCACGATATCGCCAGGCTTGACCGCACCATACAGGACGCCGATCTCGAAGCCGGTCGGCAGAATATCGCTGAGCATCACCAGGGCTTCCTCGTCGACTCCTGGCGGGACCGGGTACAGGCTGTTATCGGCATGGGGGATGCGCACGTATTCGGCCTGGGTGCCGTCGATCAGGTGGCCGAGTATCCAGCCGCCGTCTTCGCAGTGTGAATACATCTGTTTCTTGCAGTACTCGCATTTGCCGCAGGAAGTGATGCAGGAAATCAGTACACGGTCGCCTTTTTTGAAATTGCTGACCGCGTCGCCCACCTCCTCGATAACGCCAACGCCTTCATGGCCCAGAACCCGACCGCTGGTCACGGCCGGCACGTCCCCCTTCAGAATATGCAAATCGGTGCCGCAGATCGTGGTCTTGGCGATCTTGACGATGGCATCGGTCGGGCGGGAGAGTTTCGGCGCCGGTACCGAATCCCAGGACTTCTGCCCGGGTCCGCGGTAAACAAGCGCGTTCATCGTCGCTGCAAGGGCCATGTCTATCTCCTTCGCAAGTTGATAGATCAGAACAACAGAGAGAGTCGCCGACGCTATGACCGCACCAGCGGCCAGGAAGCACTGCCGGTATCGCGGCACCGCCCTGGCCGGCAGCACCTCCGAACCACGCCACCAGGCTCCCTGAAACAGGCGGTCCTCAGCCGCGAACCGGCCACGCGCGTTGTCGCGCGGTTCCGCCGCCGCACCGGCCTTGGCGGTGCCGCAATAGGTGGGGACAGGCGCCAAGGATTCCATGCCTTCCGCCAACGCTGGCAGCGGTCGACTCGCCGCCCGCCGCGGTTCGCGGCTTCCTGCTTCTTCTTGATCTTCTTCCGCCCAAGCCGCATATCGCTAAACCCGGATTTAAGAATTAGCGAACATCTGTATTAGCTCGAAACCATGCTTTGGGCTGTTTCGGTGGGTGACTCTTGCGTTTCTAACTGATATTTCGCGCTGCCGGCGTTTGAGGAGGTTCAATTGACGCTGACCGCGGTTATTTCCGACGTTCACGCCAACAGCTTTGCCCTGGCGGCGGTACTTCGCGACCTGAGATCCCGCGGTGCCGAAGAGATCTACTGCCTGGGCGATACCGTCGGCTATAACGCCCATCCCCAGGAAACGCTGCGGATGCTCCAGAATGCCGCCATCCCAACCATCAAGGGCAACCACGACATGATGGCCTGCGGCGAGCTGTCATCCGAACGTTGCGGACCTAACGCCCGCTTCTCGCAACAATGGACCCGGCAACTGCTCACCGAAGACGAACTGCACTACCTGCGCACCTTGCCGCTGCAGCACCACAATGGCGACACGCTGTTACTGCACTCCCGCCTGGGAGATCCGGTCAGCTATCTGCGCAGCGACGACGATTACCTGCATGAATACGCCAAGATCCGCGACCAGCTACCCGGCATACGACTTTGTTTTACCGGGCACACCCATGTAGCGCGGATCGTCGAGATAACACCGGACGGTCGGGTCCGCCGCTTGCAGCAGGCCACCGCGACACTTGACCCCGCCTCTTTCTATTTCATCAATCCGGGCAGCGTCGGCCACCCACGTGGCAGCGACTATCGCGCCAGCTATGCCTTGTTGGAACGGGCCAGCGGCCGCGTGCGGCTGTTGCGGATTCACTACGACAAGGCGGCCATGCTGGCAGCCAACCACCAAGTCAACATCCACACTAACCTCGGCCCAAACGTGCTCGAGCATGAACTTGCTCGTTTCGCGCAACGGCTGAAAAGGGCACTGATGTGAAAACAGATCGGGTTCTCGTTACCGGCGCCGATCAACATCAAGCTTTGGCGGTAATCCGCGGATTGGGCCTGGCCGGCATCTTCGTGGTCGCCGCCAGCCCAACTTCCAGGTGCATTGGCTTTGCCTCCCGCTACGCCAGAGAAACCGCGCTCTATACCAGTCCGCATGTCGATATCGAACGCTTCATCGCCGACATAATCGAGATCGTCCAACGGCACCAGATAACGATGATCGTGCCGGCGGTCGAGTCCACTCTGGTAGCTCTTGATCGCTACCGGGAGCGCATTGAGCAACACGCCGTACTCGCCGCCCCCGACTCGGCAACGCTCGATTGGGCGGTGGATAAGCTCAAGACCATAGAGACGGCGGAGCAGCTGGGCGTACCGGTACCGAGAACGCACTGCAGCGACGACCTGGAGGAAACTCTGACGAAAACCCGGGACTTCCGTTTCCCGGTCGCGCTCAAGCCGCGAGGCAATTCGTTGCACGCCACCACCTTGAACCAACTGGGATTCAAGGTGAAGTACGCTCGCACCCCGGCGGAGCTGGAGCAGCTGCTCTGCAGTCTGCAGCCCGGCGGAGTTCTGCCGATGGTGCAGGAGTATGTCTACGGTATCGGCGTCTGCGTCGCCGCTTTGTTCGAGCGTGGCCGGCCGGTGGTGTTGCTACCGTATCAGCGGGTGCGGGAGCTGCCCCTTACCG
>DASULL010000510.1:0-4203 GCA_036278215.1 Gammaproteobacteria bacterium
GCTCCAGCAGCACGCGATCCTTGAACGTACCGGGCTCACTCTCGTCGGCGTTGCAGATGACGTACTTTTCGGCGCCGACAGCCCGCCGCGTCAGCTCCCATTTCATGCCGGCCGGGAAAGCGGCGCCGCCGAGACCGCGCAGGCCGGCATCCTTCAGTGCCTGGACCACCGCGTCCGGATCGCCGTCAGTCAGGAGGGTGCGCAGGGCTCCGTAGCGCGCGCCGACCGCAGCATAGGGATCGCTGGGCCAACGACGCATTGTTGTTGCTGCCGTCAGGGGCTGACGCACTCCGAGCGCATAGTCGCGGATCTCGTCGACCGTCCCAGATACTGGCTGGTGGTTGATCATGGCGGCCGGTGCTTGATCGCACAGGCCGAGGCAGGAGACCTCCGTCACCTCGATGTCGGCCCGCCTGTGCAAAGCGTCCTGGATATTCCGGCAATGCCCGCTGCCGCCGGCCATGCGGCAGACCGCGTCTCGGCAGACCTGCACTTGCACCGGCGCGCCGGCTTGCCGGCGGAAAATCGGATAGAAACTGCGCAAGCCTTCGAGGCGATGCAGCGGGACCCCTTCGCTGCGCGCCAACTCTTCAAGGTCGGCGTCGCCGACCTCCCCTCGCGCTGCCTGCAGCGCCATCAGGGCTTTCAACAGCCGCATGCTCCACCTCTTGTCTTCCGCTCGGCCCTCGTGGCTGAACCTTGAACCAAGCAAGCCTAGCGCATCTTCACCCAGTCGCACCTACTTGGCCTGAGGATGATGAGCGTCGCTGCCATCATACGTAGGCCTGTCCCGGCAGCCACAGCGAGCCAATCGGCCTGCGGCGACGATTACTCCGGTCGTTTCATCTGACAACTAGTCGGCAAGGCCGTTTGCTCCGCCGGGACGCGCTCGACGGTTACCCAGCCTAGCCCGCTGTGCTCGGCTTCGTACCGGGCCGCTTTACTGAATCTGGAGATATACAGCGGCTGCAGCAGCTGGTGATCTTCGGCGCGCATGCGCGCCACGCCGAGCGCCGTCGGATAGCTCAATCCTTCCAGAGCCTCGGCCACCTTGCGCGGCTCGGCGGTGCCGGCCTGCTCTACCGCTCGCACCAGCATGCCCATCAGAGTAGAGGTGCGGTGGAAATACCAGGGGATGCGCTCGCCATTCTGCCTGGTGAAAACGTCAGCGAGCTGTGCCAGCTCGGGTTTGTTTTCTTCCATCGGCAGATCGCGATGCCACTCGGTCACCTGATAGACCTGATCGCCGCCTGCCTCACCGATCGCCGTCGGCACGCCGAAGCCGCCCGCGTAAAAAGTGTAGTAACCGACATTCAAACCGGCCTCGGCGCCGGCCTTAACCAGCAGCGACAGATCGTTACCCCAGTTGCCGGTGACTACGGTATCGGCTCCGGCTGCCCGGATCCTGGCAATGTACGGTGCAAAGTCTTTCACCTTACCGATCGGGTGCAGCACGTCGCCGACGATCTCGATACCGGGGGCCTTGCGCGCCAGCATCTCCTTGGTCAGGCTCGACACTTGCTGTCCATGGGCATAGTCCTGGTTGATCAGAAACACCTTCCTGATCTTGCTCTGGCCGACCATGTAATCGGTAATGACGTTCAGCCGCATGGCCGTGTTGGCGTCGAAGCGGAAGTGCCAGAAGCTGCACTGCTCGTTAGTGAGCTCCGGATTAATGGCCGAATAGTTGAGAAACAATATCGGCTTGTCCGGGTTGCGCTGGTTGTGCTTTTCCAGCGCTTCCACCAGCGCCCCGGCCACATGCGAGCCATTACCCTGGGCGATGTACTGGATACCGCGGTCGGCCACCTGGCGCAGGATCACCAGCGACTCCTGCGGGCTGCCTTTGTTGTCGAACGGGATGATCTCGAGCTCGCGGCCTAATGCCCCGCCGCGCTTGTTGAATTCCTCCGCCATATGGCGCAGATGCCGCACCATGGCGTCGCCTTCCAACGCAAACGGACCCGATAACATGTCGATGACCGCTATCCGCAGCGGCTCCCGGGCTGCGGCCAGACCGGGCAGCAACATGATCAAAGCGAGCGCTGCCCCACCCACGGCGCGAATAACTCGAAAACCTAAAGCCACTTGATGACACCTGCGGTTGAATAACAGCAATAGAGCCGGGTAACTGAACCCGTACCGGCGGATTATGCCGTTATTGCCGCGGCGGTGGTGGCTAGCCTGTCTGCACAGACGCTACAGTGGCAGATGGTCTGGCCCTTTAAGCCGCCAGTTTTTAGCTGGCGGCTCACTGTGCCGAGTCAGCCAGGCTGGGTGGAGGACAGCGCTTCGAAAGCCAAACGCGAATGCGCCACGGAACCGCCGGCACGCATTTCTGCCGCCACCCAGATCGCCTCCATGATCTCCTGCTCCGACGCTCCCTCGCGTTGCGCACCGCGGGTATGGCCGCGTATGCAATACGGGCACTGGGTGACATGCGCCACCGCTACCGCAATCAGCTGTTTGGTCCGCGCATCCAGAGCGCCAGCCTGAAAAACGGCGCGGCTGAATCCCCGCCATGCTTCCTCGATCCCCGGCGTCAATTCCGCCCGGTGACTCCCAACACTGCGCTCCGCCATTGCTACCGTCCTCTGATCAGAGCCCGCCCCAGGCTGTCGGAAGTGGGTCTTGGTGCGGCGCTGCGCAAGCCGCCTTCTGCCCCGGCAGCACGTTCGGGCAGGCCGAGTTAAGACCCGAGGATAAAGCGAGATGGATCAGTGCTCGCGCCGTTCCTCCTCTTCCTCCTGAAAATGCCGCCGTATTTCCTGGCGCAGCTCGGGAGAGTCGGTCTCGTGGTGGATGGCAACGGCGTGCTGTACCGCCGCTTCCAGCAGCTCCTGCTCGGAATCGGCGGACATGCGCAGGCTGCAGTTCATCTCGCTGGGCATCTGGCGGCAATCGACATAACGGCGTGTCATGACGCTATCTCCGAAGTAATCCACTGCATTCCCTTGAGCGCGGACTGAAACACGCAGCAAGGGACCGGCGCCGATGACCCGGCGCAAGCTGCAAGGTGGTGCCGTCGGCAGGAATTGAAAGAGTATCAGCCCGGTTTTCGCGACGACTCATCAGCGGCGCGGGTGACGGATACCGGGATGCCAGGCAACGAGAGCGATTGCAACGATCATCAGCAGAAAATCCAGGACGTAGGGAGCCCGCGGCATGATCTGATAGAGCGACATACCGACCACCGGAGCGAAGACCGCGCCCAAGGCACCGGTGGTGTTCATCAGGCCGGCGACCGCCCCCTGCTCCTCGCGGCTGACCGCCAGCGAGGCGCCAGCGGTAGCACCGGGCCGCACCAAACCGAAGGAGAAACCCAGCACTACCATGGCGATAAGCATGATCGGATAGCTGCTGCCAAAAACCAGTAAGGCGAAGCCGGCCATGGCGAATACCGAGCCGACTCCCATCATGGTCCGCGGCAACGGCTTCAGCAGGCGGATCACCACCAGCTGCACGAACAAGCCTGCCGCCGCCGCTCCCATCAGAGCGATACCGACCAAGCGAGCGCTTTGTTCGATACTCATGCCGAGCACGTCGATGGCATAGAAGCCGGCAGTCTGCATGGCAGTGGCCTGGCCGATGCCAAGCGCGATACCGACCAGCAGATACGGCAGCACCCGTGGATCGAAGGGGCTCATCCGCTCGCCGCTGCTCGCCCTACGCTGGCGCGGCGGCTGCTCTGGTAATTTCAGGCCGATAATCAGGGCGCCGAGGAAACCGAGCACGGCGATGGCGTAAAACGGCGTCACCAAGCCGAAAATCAGCAACACGGAAACCACGCCGGGACCAATCGTAAAGCCGAGTCCGAAGCCCGCGCTCTGCGTGGCCAGCTGGGCGACGCGCTCCTCCGGCTCGGTTCGGTCGGCAACATAGGCATTGGCCGCCGGAGCGGTGGCCGAGCCCAGTATCCCGAAGACGGCACGAGTCGCGATCATCAGCAGGTAAGTGGGCAGCAGTGCCAGCCAGCCGGCCAGGCTTGCCTGCACGACCAAGCCGAACATCGCCATGGAGGAAGCAAAACCCAGCAGCCCGACGAGGATCACCGGCCGCCGTCCCCAGACATCGCTGAGCCTTCCCCAGAACGGGCTGGACAGCACCCAGAGCACGCCGGATACGGCGAAAATGACGCCAACCTGCACTTCCGACAGCCCCAGATTGCGGGCCACCGGCGGCAGAATGGCGAACATCAGCGAT
>DASULL010000511.1:0-2100 GCA_036278215.1 Gammaproteobacteria bacterium
CCGCCCGCGATCCGGTACTGGTGGTCAACAATATCGAAGTGGTCTACACCGACGTAATTTTGGTGCTGCGCGGCGTCAGCCTGGAGGTGCCCGAGGGCCAGATCGTCGCTCTGCTTGGAGCCAATGGGGCGGGCAAGACCACCCTGCTGAAAGCCGTTTCAGGCCTGCTCAAGACCGAGGACGGTGAAGTTACCCGCGGCAGTATCAGCTTCCTCGGCGAGACCATCAGCAACCGTCAGCCGGAGGACATCGTCCGCAAGGGAATCTTCCAGGTCATGGAAGGCCGCCGGGTGGTCGAAGACATGACGGTGCTGGAGAACCTGCGCCTGGGCGCCTTTACCCGCAAGGATAAAGAGGTGCGGCAGGATATCGACATGGTGTTCGATTACTTCCCACGGCTGCGCGAGCGGGCTCAGGGCCTAGCCGGTTATCTTTCCGGCGGCGAGCAGCAGATGCTCGCTATTGGCCGGGCGTTGATGGCCCGCCCCAGGATGCTGCTGCTCGACGAGCCGTCCATGGGGCTGTCGCCGCTATTGGTAAAAGAAGTGTTCGGCATCATCGAGACTATTAACCGCGAGCAGGGGCTGACTATGCTGCTGGTGGAGCAGAACGCCAACTGGGCGCTGCGTCTCGCGTCCTATGGCTACATCATGGAAAGCGGCAAGATCGTGCTGGATGGCACGAGAGACGAGTTGGTGAATAACGAAGACGTCAAGGCGTCGTATCTGGGCGGCAGCGAGGAGCGGCGCTCGTTCAAGAATCTTAAATCCTATAAGCGCCGTAAGCGCTGGTTGTGATAGGAAACTGCAATGACGGAATACTACGATCCACTGGAAACCCGCTCGGCTGCCGAACGCGATAAAGCACTGGCCGCAGCGCTCCCCGCTCTGCTGACCCGCGCCAAAGCCCGAGCACCGTACTTTGCCGAAGCCTTGGCCGATTTCGATCCGGCTGCTATTACCAGTCGTACTGCGCTGGCGGCCCTGCCAGTGCTACGCAAAAGCGAGCTGACTGAGCGGCAGAAGGAGAGCCCGCCGTTCGGCGGCCTTACCACGGTGCCGCTGGCGGAACTGGCGCGGGTATTCCAGTCGCCCGGGCCGATTTACGAACCGCAGGCTCGCAAGAGCGATTACTGGCGGTTTGCCCGTGCCATGCATGCCGCCGGTTTCCGCCGCGGCGAACTGGTGCACAATACCTTCGCCTACCATTTCACGCCGGCCGGCCACATGTTCGAAGCCGGCGCCGAGGCGCTGGGTTGTCCGATTTTCCCAGCCGGCGGTGGCCAGACCGAACTGCAGGTGCGAGCGATCGCCGATCTGCGCCCGATTTGCTACACCGGCACGCCGTCGTTTCTCAACATCATCCTGCAAAAGGCGGATGAACTGGGCGAAGACGTCAGCAGCCTGCGCAAGGGCCTGGTCACTGGCGAGCCGCTGCCCACGTCGCTGCAAGAGCGCCTGCGCGGGCGCGGCATCGAGCTGTACCAATGCTACGGCACCGCCGATCTCGGGCTGATCGCTTACGAGACCGAGGCGCGGGAAGGCTTGGTGGTGGATGAAGGGGTGATCGTCGAAATCGTCCGCCCGGGTACCGGCGAGCCGGTGGCCGAAGGCGAGGTGGGAGAGGTGCTGGTGACAGTGCTGAACCCGGAATATCCGCTGATCCGCTTCGCCACTGGCGACCTCTCGGCCGTCCTCAGCGGCACCTGCCCCAGCGGTCGCAGCAATATGCGGATCAAAGGCTGGATGGGCCGCGCTGATCAGACCACCAAGGTGCGCGGCATGTTCGTACATCCGTCGCAGGTTAACGCTGTCATCAAGCGGCACCCGGAGGTGCAGCGAGCGCGGCTGGTCGTCACCCGTGACAACGACAACGATGTGATGACGCTGTACTGCGAGACCTCGCAAGCGGCTGATTTTCTGCCTGCGGCCATCGCCGAGAGCATACGCGAAGTGTGCAAGCTGCGTGGCGAGGTGCAGCTGGTTGCTGCTGGCGAACTGGCCAACGACGGCAAGGTCATCGACGACCAGCGCAAGCACGATTAAACGCGCCTTTAAACCACAGAGACACGGAGGGCACAGAGAAAGGGAAGAAAGTTCG
>DASULL010000512.1:0-3147 GCA_036278215.1 Gammaproteobacteria bacterium
AAATCGGCCCGCAGGTGCTGTGGAGTCCGCGGATGTCGCCCCTGGCGCAGGAGGCGGGCGGCATCGAGACCGCAGCGGAGTCTGCGGTGCAAGACTGAGAAAATATCTCAGGTTTGACCACAGCGACACGGAGAGCACAGAGGAAGGCGGGGGACTGACCACCAAGACACGAAGCACACAAAGAGCCACAAAGGAAGAGGTTTTACTTTGTGTTCCTTCGTGTTCTTTGTGCCTTGGTGGTTAATGCCTTTCCTCGTTCTCTGTGTCCACGGTGTCTCTGTGGTGCAATTCAGCAGCCTAAAAGCCGTATAGCGCCGCTGGGTTCGTCACCAAAATTTGCTTAGCCAGCGCCTCATCCCCGTCGATCCAGCGGTCGAACTCGTCCATCAGGTCGCCATCGTTCGGCATCGGCGTAGGCAGCTGGACGTGCGGCCAGTCGGTGCCGAACACCAGTTGTTCCGGTGCCGCTGCTATCAGTGCCTTGGCCAGCGGATCGACGTCGCTGAAGGGCGGGTGCTGGCCGGCAGTGAGCCGGTTGGGGCCGGACAGCTTCACCCAGGTGCGGCCTTCCCGCAGCAGTGCCAGCAGATCGGCGAAGGCTGGATGGTTCGGTCCGAGCGCAGCCGGCATGTGGCCCATGTGGTCGACCACGCTGGGAACGGGCAGAGTGCTGGCGAAGCCGGCAAAGTCGTCGAATTGGCTGATGTCGACCAGAAACTGCAGGTGCCAGCCCAAAGGGGCAATACGTTCCGCCAGGCGGCGCGCCGTAGCGACATCGATGCCGCCACGGAACACCAGGTTCATGCGCACACCGCGTACCCCCAACCGGTCCAGGCGTTCCAGCTCGGTGTCGCTGATCTGCTCGTCGACGACGACGATGCCGCGCCACTCGACCCCAGCGGCGTTGTCCTGTGCCCGTGACAGCGCATTAATCACGCGCTGGTTGTCGGTGCCGTAGACGCTGGGCTGGACCAGTACCGCGCGCTGAAAGCCGATCGTCTCGAGCAGCTGCAGATAGCTGCCGCGGCTGGCGTCCGGCGGTGTGTAATTCCGGTCCGGATGATAAGGATAGCGGCTGACCGGCCCGAACAGGTGCGCGTGGCAGTCGCAGCTGTTAGCCGGCAGCGGCCGGCGTGGTGGGCGCGGGTTTGGGTCTGGTGCGGCGCAGAGAGGGGCGGTATCGGTCTGGCTCATGTTTGCTTGTCGGCTTGTGGCTGGATGGATAGTCCCAGCCGTTTACGGGCATTGTTCAAGTGCATCCACATCGCCGCCCGGGCTTCGTCCGGGTTACCGGCGGCAATAGCGTCGAAGATGGCTTCGTGCTCGAAATGGGCGATTTGCGACCAGCCTTCCTGGCGAGCGCTGTGCCGGCGGGCGGCAGCGACCGAATCGGACATGCGACTGGCGTAGAACTCGAGAAACTCGCGGAAAAAGCGATTGCCGGAAGCCAGCGCGATGCGTTCATGAAAGGCGAGGTCGTGCTCGATGGCCGGGGCGCTGCCGCTGGTGTCGGCGGCCAACAGGTCCAAGCTGCGGCGCATGGCGGCCAGATCCTCCGCGCTGCGGTGCCGCGCCGCCAGGGCGGCGGCACCGCTTTCCATCTCGGCACGCAACTCGAAGATCTGCCGCAGCTCGTCGGCGTCGCTGGCGCCGCGGGAAATGGAAAACACGTTCTTGCGTGCCGGGTTGGCGACTACGAAGGTGCCGAGTCCGTGCCGGGTTTCCACCAGCTCGGCGGAGCGCAGCTGGGCGATGGCCTCGCGGACCGCATTGCGGCTGATGCCGAACTGTTGCGCCAACTGCTCCTCGGTAGCCAGTTTCTCGCCGGGGGGGAACTCCCCGGCGAGTATTCCTTCTTCCAGTATCCGCGCCACTTCGTTTGGCAGCGGACTCTGGCTGCGCTTCAGTGTTTTGATCCGCATTGTTTAAACCAGCACGTCCGGCAACCAAGTGGTGACCGCCGGGATGAAGGTCACCGCCAGGATCACGCCAAGCAGTACCAGCAGGAATGGCCACAGATGGCGGGAAACGGTTTCGATTCGCAAGCCGCTGATGCTAGCGCTGACGAACAGGGAATAGCCCACCGGCGGGGTAACCATGCCAACGGCGAAATTGATCACCACCATGGCGCCCAGCTGAATCGGGCTCATCCCAACTTGCTGGCCGATGCCCATCAATACGCCGCTCAGGATCACCATGGCGGAGACATTATCCATGACTGCGCCCAGTAGCAGGAGCAGCAGGTTGACCAGCAACAGGATGATGATGGGGTTGTCGGAGATCGCCAGCAGATACTCGCTCAACTGGGCGGGGATCTGCTCGCTGGCCATCAGCCAGGCGAAGCCGTAGGCCATGCAGATGATGAACATGATGGTGGCAGTGGTCCGCATGGAACCCAGTACCAACTGCGGCAGGTCGCGCAGCCGCAGGTCGCGGTAGACGAACAGGCCGACGATCAGACCGTACAGTACCCCCACCATGGAAGCTTCGGTGGGAGTGAAGATTCCACCGTAGATGCCGCCGAGAATGACGATGGGCGCCAGCAGAGCCCAGCTGCCGTCGCGTACCGCTGCCAGCAGTTCCTTGCCGCTGGTGCGCCGCTCAGTCGGGATGTTGTGTCGTTTGGCGTAGAAATAACTGACCAGCATGAAGCCAGCAGCGGTCAGCAGGCCGGGAATGATGCCGGCAACGAACAGCTTCGATACGGATTCCTCTGACAGCACCGCCCAGATCACCATAGGGATCGACGGGGGGATCATCTGACCGATAGGGCCGACTCCGGCGGCAAGCGCAGCGCCGTAGCCGCGGCTGTAGCCGCGCTTTTCCATTTCGTCGATCATCACCGAGCCGACCGCGGCGGTGGTGGCCGGGGCGGAACCGGAGATGGCGCCGAAGAAGGTGCCGGCCGCGACCGTAGCCATGCTGAGGCCGCCGCTCAAATGCCCCATCAGACTGGAGGCGAACCGCACCAGCCGGCGCGACAGGCCACCGGCGCTCATTAAGTCGCCGGCCAGAATGAAGCCGGGAATGGCCAGCAGGCTGGAAACACTGGAGCCGGCCAGAATGCGCTGGGCGAAGATCACCAGATCGATGTCAGCCAGATATAGACCGAATATGGTCAGGATGCCCAGGGTGAAAGCGATGGGT
>DASULL010000513.1:0-5554 GCA_036278215.1 Gammaproteobacteria bacterium
TGGTGAGGAGGCGGTCGAGACGATTCTTGCCGTCAAAAACGGAAAGCGCGATCGGGTTGTATCTGAAACCGCCGATCTGTGGTTTCATACGCTAGTTATGCTCGCCGAGTGCAATCTCGCACCTGGAGATGTGTTCGCGGAACTCGAGCGGCGCTTCGGCCTGTCGGGCATCGCCGAGAAGGCGTCCCGGCAGGGTTGAGCTTCATGAACGATGTGAGGAGGATGCCATGACGGGCATCGGTAGTATCTGGCATTGGCTGGTTGTTCTTGCAGTGGTCATGCTGGTGTTCGGCACCAAGAAACTGCGTAACCTTGGCGGCGATCTCGGTTCGGCTATCCGTGGCTTCAAGGACGCCATGAACAATCCGGAGCCGGACGAGGCAGAAAAAGCCCGCCTGGAGCAGGCAAGCAAATCTGAGCAGCAGACTGCGGCCGACAAGGAGCGGCAGTCGTCCTGAGGGCTCCGCTGCGCCGCCACGCGAGCAGTCGGCCGCGGCGCCGAGGCCTTCTGCCTGTCGAGGTGAGGCATGTTTGACGTTAGCTTCCCTGAGATGGTCGTTGTCTTCGTGGTCGCGCTGCTGGTGCTCGGCCCGGAGCGCCTGCCGCGGGTAGCAAGGACGGCGGGCCAATGGGTCGGCCGAGCCCGCGGCATGTTCACGCGGCTGCGGTCGGAGCTGGAACGCGAAGCCAACTTTCAGGAACTGCAGGACGCCCAGCGCGAACTGCGGCAAGCACTGGACGACGGCGGCAAAGCAGTGTCGGAGAGCATCAAGCCGGTGGTCGACGCCGTCGAGGCGCAGCCGACGCCAAGCCCGGCAAGCAGAGACGATAATCCCGCCGATGCGGGCAGCACTGGCGAGACGCCCGCCAATCATGATGTAGAACGGACCGAACGCTGATGTCCGCCACTGACCCGATCGATCAGGACCGCCCGTTCATCGCCCATCTGCTGGAGCTGCGCAATCGGTTGTTGCGCTCCGTGCTGGTGGTCGTGGTTATTTTCTTTGCGGTATTTCCATTCGCTGATCACCTCTACACTTGGCTGTCAGGCCCGCTGCGGGAGGTGCTGCCGCCGGGTGCTTCCATGATCGCGATCAAACCGATCGCGCCCTTCATGATCCCGCTGAAGCTGGCTTTTTTCACGGCGCTGGCGGTAAGCGTGCCGTACCTGCTGTACCAGATTTGGGCCTTTGTCGCGCCGGGGCTGTACCGCCATGAGCGCCGCCTGGTCTGGCCGCTGATGGTGTCGAGTTCGCTGCTGTTCTATCTGGGCGCCGCCTTCGCTTACTTCGTGGTGTTTCCGGTGGTGTTCCGCTTTTTGATGGGCTCTGCGCCGGATGGCGTACTGCCGATGACCGACATTGGCGAGTACCTGAGCTTTGTCACCACCATGTTTTTTGCTTTCGGCGCAGCGTTCGAGGTGCCGGTTGCCATCATCCTGCTGGTGTATACCGGTGCGGTATCGGCTGACGATCTGCGCGACGCTCGACCGTACGTCATCGTTGGTGCTTTCGTCGTCGGTGCCATTTTTACCCCGCCCGACGTGATTTCCCAGTTCCTGCTGGCCGGGCCGATGTGGATTCTCTACGAGATCGGCATCGTCCTGTCGGGCTGGTTTGTCCGGCGGTCGCCGGACGAATCAAGCGCTTAGTGCCGTATCTCCCGGGCTGTCCGCCTCTTTAAGAAGTTTGAAGCGGAAGTGGGCGAACAGGGAAGTTGTTTCCAGTAGCTCGGTGAGCCGGATGTCGGTGCTTCGATCACGCAGCTGCAGCCGCAGCGTCGCATCGACAGTGTAAGCGCTGGCTGGCGCGAGCAAGGTGGCGGTGTCGGCGCTCGGACCGCTGCGCGGAGTAAGAATGCCGCGCAGCGATCGGTTTCTTCCCCGGTCGGCATCAGCGATAGTCTGAATTGCAACGGCATGACCGCTATCGGCTAACTGTTCGATGCCGAGTTCCAATCCGCTGTTCGGCCGCGTGCGCAGCCAGCGGATCACGCCTATCTGCCATGCTTCCGCTGTGGCGGCTTCAGCGGCTGTATAGACGACCAACTCGCCGACCTGAGCCTGCAGCGGGGAATCTTTGGCGCAAAACAGGGCCATCCCGCTATCGCTCTCGTTTTTGCGATTCCACTGGGCGGTCGTTTGCGCTGGCAGCGTTACGGTCTTGTTGTCCGCTGTCGCCGTCGCCTGGCGGCCACTGAGAAGAGCGTGGCTGGCGTCGAGTCCTAGGGCGACGGTCAGCCGGGCCAGGGTCGGCTGGCGTTTGCTGCCGCGCTCGCGACGGTTGGTGAGGGCGGAGCGAAACCGGATGTACATGTCCCGCTGCATCCGCATGGATAACGTTTCCCCGGAACGCCAAGCCGCCAGCAGCGCGCTTGTGGTGCCGATTTGCTCGTTCAAGGCATCGGCAAGCTGCTGTAGATCCAGGATCCGTAGATCGCCGCCGGTGGGCAACGGCAAATCGCTGGGGAAGTAGCGCGCCGGGAGATCGGCGTCCAGATCGACGGCAAAGGTACCAGCCACGCCGCCAGTCGGCGCCGGGCGCATCTGGACGAAATGCACCCAGCGGCCGATGCGTCGATACAGCTCGTCGGCCTCGCCCTGGAGGAGGTGGTAGGGATTGCTGAGCGCGAGCACGGCGATGCGCAGGTAAGCCTGCTTGATCGCCAAGGCCGTTTCATCGCTATCCAGGGCAGCATACAACGGTAGTGCCTGCAACCGGGCCTGTTCGCTATTGCGGTAAAGGGCATGGATATCCCGCCACAGCAGCGGCGGCTCCGGCGCGTAAACGCGGTAGCACTCCAACAGCACCCGGCCCAGACTGAGCAGGGCCCGCTGGATAGCGAGCTGCAAGGCTGTGGGGGCGTCGCCTTGCTGCAGATATCGGGTTATTTCGTCATTGACGGCAATCTTGAAGCCGGTGGCAAGTTCGCCATACAGCCGCAGCACCAGGTCGGCTTCCGCCTGCTCCCGCGCTGCCAGCGGCAGCGGGCTGCGGCGATAACGGCCGATCAGCATGGCGCAGATGTCGTTGATCACGGGCCGCAGACGTTCCATGACGGTATAGCGCGACAGCTGCTGCAAGCGGGTGCGGTTGAGATTGAGGAGCGCGCTGTACACCGTGCCGCCGTAAACGACCGGGTCGTTGTAGCGCAGCGAAGCGATCCAGGCATCCAGCTGCTCTACCCCCCAGGCAGAGAACGCCGTGTCCACATGGGTTTGTAGCGGTGTTTTAAGTGGCGCCAGATTCATGGTGGTGACAGCTGCTCCTGGGGTTGTTGGCCTGCCGATCATGCAACTAATATTAGACAGTTATAAACCTAGCACGACCGCTCGCTGGCGCAGTCCAGCGACTGGGCGGGGGAGAGCCGACCGCAGGTGTTGTCACCGTCACCGACGGTTGCTTCTGAGCCGTTTGGCGGTTATGGTATCCGCGCCGTGCGGGGCTCCAAAAGAGCTAACCGCGCACCTTCGGGCAGGAGTAATGATAACGGCTCGTCGCCCGTTACTCCGCTTGCGTCTCGAGTAGGTCATAACGCTGGTCTTCGGGCCGTGGTCGATCACCACTCCGAACGCTCCCGGTCGCCTTAAAAGGGGAGACTGCCCTTAGCCATGTTACAAGCCTGTGGCTACTCTCGACCGATCCTTCCAGGCGGGCCACGCCCGTTGCCAGCGGCATTTCTTCCCAAGTTGTTCAGCACAACCCACAGAATTTCGACGGTACCGGCACTGCCGGTGGCGTCTATGGCCAATTCTTCCGGCCAGCCCGCATTCCCGACGCTTCCGACCCATTTCTGGCCCAGGTGAACATCGATGAGCGTTTTTGAACAGCTTCGACGCAGCTCCTACCTCAGCGGTAGCAACGCAGCCTTTCTTGAGCAGCTCTATGAAGGCTATCTACAAGATCCGGAGTCGGTGCCGGCGCCGTGGCGGCTCTACTTCCAGGGCCTGGAAGCCGGCGATACGCAGCGCGCCCGGGATATCCCCCACGGCCCTATCCGCGAGGAGTTTGCCGCCCGTGCCCGCCTGAGCGGTTTCCGTGCGCCGGCGGTGGCGGCGGGCAAGGCGGAAGCGGGCTTGTCACCCGAGGCGGCCGAAAAGCAGGCGGCGGCACTGCGCCTGATCAACGCCTACCGGGTGCGCGGCCATCAAGCGGCTAACATCGATCCGCTGCAGTTGCGCGAGAAGCAGGAAATCCCCGACCTCGATCTTTCCTTCCATAAACTGACGGAAGCGGATCTGGACCGGTCGTTCAACACCGGCTCGTTGTTCACTGACGAGCAGCTGCCCCTGCGCGAGATCATCGCGCTGGTGCAGGATGTGTATGCCGACACCATCGGTTCCGAGTACATGCACATCACCGATACGGTGGAGAAGCGCTGGATTCAGGAGCGGCTGGAGCGGCTGCGCGGGCGTTTCAATTACTCCGCCGAGCAGAAGATTCTGCTGCTGGAGCGGCTGACCGCCGCTGAGGGTCTGGAGCGCTATCTGAACAGCAAGTACGTCGGCCAGAAGCGTTTCTCGCTGGAAGGTGGCGAAGCCATGATTCCGATGCTGGATCACCTGATCCAGCGCGCCGGCTCCCAGGGCGTCAAGGAAATGGTCATGGGCATGGCCCACCGCGGCCGGCTGAACGTGCTGGTTAACATCCTTGGCAAGTCCCCAGCCGAGCTGTTCGCAGAGTTCGAGGGTAACTTCACCCACGGCTACAGCTCGGGCGACGTCAAGTACCACATGGGTTACTCGTCCGACATCCAGACGCCGGGTGGCGCGGTGCATCTGGCGCTGGCTTTCAACCCGTCGCATCTGGAGATCGTCAACCCGGTAGTCGAAGGCTCCGTGCGTGCTCGTATGCAGCGGCGCAAGGACTACCTCGGTCAGCAGGTCATGCCCATTCTGATCCACGGTGACGCGGCCTTCGCCGGTCAGGGCGTGGTGATGGAGACTCTGCAGTTGTCGCAGGCCCGTGGTTTCTACACCGGCGGTACTGTTCACATCATCGTCAACAACCAGATTGGCTTCACCACGTCGAATCCGCTGGATGCCCGCTCCACTCTCTACAGCACCGAAGTTGCCAAGATGGTGCAGGCGCCGATCTTCCATGTGAACGGCGACGATCCGGAAGCGGTGCTGTTCGTCACCGAGCTGGCGCTCGACTTCCGTCAGCGCTTCAAGAAGGACGTGGTGATCGATCTGGTCTGCTACCGCCGGCACGGCCACAACGAGGCCGACGAGCCGTCCGCTACGCAGCCGATGATGTACAGCAAGATCAAGGCGCATCTGCCGGTGCGCGAGCTGTACGCGGCCAAGCTGGAAGAGGAAGGCATTTACAGCGCTGGCGACGCCGATGGCCTGGCCCAGCGCTATCGGGACGCGCTGGATAATGGTCAGATCGTTGCCCGCGGCATCCTGGAAGGCTTGCACAACCAGTACGCCATCGACTGGACGCCGTATCTGAAGACCAAGTGGGACGAGCCGGCCGATACCACCGTACCGGTGGCGAAGATTCGCGAACTGCAGGAGCAGCTGCAGAAACTGCCGGAAGGGTTCGAGCTC
>DASULL010000514.1:0-3236 GCA_036278215.1 Gammaproteobacteria bacterium
CGTCGGAAGACATCCGCCCCAGCAACCGCGCCACCGCCGCCTGCGACATGCCGACCACCAACTGGGTCTGCCGCTCCAGCGGCAGATAGCCGAACACACGGGCCTGCTCCTCGGCCGGAATCAATGGCAGCGCTGCGGTGAGCTGAGCCTGGTCGAGGCGGTCCAGCGCATCGGCGATATCGGCCGCGAGCGCCTCTTCAAACCAGGCAACCAGTGTGGTCGTATCTCCCTGCTCCAGACAGGCGGCAATCGCCTGGGCGGCGAGCTCTGCATCGAAGCGATCGCTGGAGGAGGCGCGGCGCAGCAGCTCTGCCGGATCGGAAAAGGTCGTATTCATTACTCGACTCTCGGCTGGTTGCCGCATAGCGGCAGAAAAAACTAAACAGGGGGCGGCATACTGTATGCGCCGTCGGTAATTTCTTTGGGCTAACGCAGGGAACCCCCCCTCCTTTCCGCCGCCTTGCCAGAGATCGCCGATTGTGCACTGATGGCCGCGATCCGCGCTGCCGCTAAGGACAGCAAGCCCGATAGTCCCGACCCGCCTGGGCCCGCCCGGTTTGAGATGACCGGCAAAATAACGTAAGGTGCTGTCTGGATTATATTTTATTCTTAGCGGCCGGACGACACTGCGTCAGCGACGGAGCAAAGCTCGTTCCCGCCCACCTTCGACCGCCCGTAGCCGAAGCACGAACAACATCCACGGCTTGGGCGACCACTACAGCCGGAAAACCGGCTTTCTTTCCTTAGGGAAATCTCACCAAGCGGATTCTGCCTGCGCGGCCCTGGCGTGCGTCAGGCAGAGCCAACCAGCTCACGGAGATTCTCATGTCTCAATTCATGAATATTCAGGCCATACGCGATACGCGTACCGCTGATTACACTGAAAACACCCGCTTCCAGGTATTCACCGAGCGCCAGCTCGACCAGATCAAACCCTTGCAGCGATTGTCGGCGGAGCAGCGCTTCGCCATGCGAGTGGTGGCCAACGTGCTGCCGTTCCGAGTCAACCAGTACGTCATCGACGAACTGATCGACTGGGACCGGGTGCCGCACGATCCGATCTTCCAGCTCACCTTTCCACAGCAGGGCATGCTGCCGCCAGAGGATTTCGACCGCATGGCCGACGCGCTGCGTCGTGCTACCGACCGCACCGAAATTACCCAGCTGGCCCGGGAAATCCAGGCTGGCCTCAACCCCCACCCGGCCGGTCAGCAAGAGCTGAACGTACCCATGCTCGACGGCCAACCGCTTCTCGGCATGCAGCACAAGTACCGCGAGACGGTGCTGTTCTTCCCCAGTCAGGGCCAGGTCTGCCACAGCTATTGCACCTTCTGTTTCCGCTGGGCCCAATTCGTCGGCGATAAGGAGCTGCGCTTCGCCAGCAACGAGGCGGAAACCCTGCATCGCTACCTGCGCCAGGATCTCCAGATCAGCGACCTGCTACTCACCGGCGGCGATCCCATGGTGATGAAGACCCGCCACCTGGAGAATTACCTGGCGCCGCTGCTCCGCCCCGAGCTGGAGCATGTGCAGACCATCCGCATCGGCACCAAGTCGCTAACCTTCTGGCCGCAGCGTTTCGTTACCGACGACGATGCCGACGACCTGCTGCGGCTGTTCGAGA
Organism: Gammaproteobacteria bacterium; assembly: GCA_036278215.1. Classification (GTDB taxonomy): domain Bacteria; phylum Pseudomonadota; class Gammaproteobacteria; order Nitrococcales; family AK92; genus JAAYIK01. The sequence continues at coordinate 1,625 of DASULL010000514.1, forward strand.
AACTGGTCAAGCACGGCAAGCACGTAGCGCTGATGGCGCACTTCAACCACTGGCGAGAAATGGACACGCCGATTGCCCGCGAGGCGCTGCGCCGGGTGCGCGCCACCGGCGTGGTGATCCGCACTCAGGCGCCGCTGATCAAGCACATCAACGACGACCCGGATGTCTGGGCGCGCATGTGGCGCACCCAGGTCGGCCTCGGGCTGATTCCCTACTACATGTTCGTCGAGCGGGACACCGGCGCGAAGCGCTATTTCGAAGTGCCGCTGGCGCGCGCCTACGAAGTGTACAGAGATGCCATGCAGTGCGTCTCCGGCCTAGGCCGTACCGCCCGCGGCCCATCTATGAGCGCCGGCCCCGGCAAGGTGGAAGTCCAAGGAATCACCGAGATCGGCGGCGAGAAAGTATTCGTGCTGCGCTTCATCCAGGGCCGCAACCCGGACTGGGTGCAGCGCCCCTTCTTCGCCAAGTACGACCCTGCGGCTACCTGGCTGGACGACCTGCAGCCGGCCTTCGCTGAGGACCGGTTCTTCTTTACCGACGAGTACCAGGCGATGTGCGCCCAGGCGACGACAGAATAAGGTCGCCAGGTGCCGGGCTCGCCGAGCCCGGCACCTGGCGTGCCGCCGGATCAGACTTCGGCCGCTACTTCCAGCTGGCGAGGCTGAGCCGCTTCCCTGGCACCGCCGCTGCTGGCCAGACTGGCCAGGGCGCGCAGATCCGCTCCGCTTGGGCTCTGGAATACTCGCAGGCCAAACTCCGGCAGGATCGCCAACAGGTGGTCGAAGATATCGGACTGGATACCTTCATAGCCGACCCACGCAACCGTATTGGTAAAGCAGTAAATCTCCAACGGCAGCCCGTCGGCACCGGGGGCGAGCTGACGCACCATCAAGGTCATGTCCTGATTAATGCCCGGATGATTTCGCAGATAGCGGTCGACATAGGCGCGGAAGGTGCCAATGTTGGTGACTCGCCGGGTATTGACCGGCTCTTGTCCCCACTCAGCCAGTTGGGCATTCCACTCCTGCAACTCCCGCTCCTTGCCGCTGAGATAGTCGTCGAGCAGGAAAAAGCGACGCAGCCGCGCCCGCTCCTCAGCGGTCAAAAAACGCACGCTGTTCTGATCCAGATAAAGCGAGCGCTTGATCCGGCGGCCGCCGGACTCCCGCATGCCGCGCCAATTCTTGAACGACTCGGTGATCAACCGCTTGGTGGGGATGGTGGTGATGGTCTTGTCCCAGTTCTGGACCTTGACCGTATGCAGCGCGATATCGATGACGTCGCCATCGGCGTTTAGCTGCGGCATCTCAATCCAATCGCCCACCCGCACCATATCGCTCGATGAGATCTGCACACTGGCCACCAGCGACAGCAGCGTGTCCTGGAAGACCAGCATCAGCACCGCCGCCAGCGCCCCCAGACCGGACAGCAAAATTACCGGAGAGCGGTCCAGCAAGGCAGCGATAATCAAAATGGTGGCGATCGCGAAAAGCGCGATCTTGATTACCTGGAGGTAGCCCTTGATCGGCCGGCTGGCAGCTTCCGGCCGCCGCTGATACACGGCGTTGACCAGGTTGAGGAAAGCACTGATCGCCAGCGCCAGTGTCAG
>DASULL010000515.1:0-3559 GCA_036278215.1 Gammaproteobacteria bacterium
CTCCCCAGTCCTCTAACGCCATGCGGGCGGCAATCTCGGTCCCCCGGCCACCGGCTGACGAGTAGGGGCCCGACATGTCGGTGAGCAAGCCAATGCGCACCATGTTGTCGGAGATCTGTGCCTGCGCGGAGGTTGCTAAAACTATCGCCGAAACGGCGGCTGCTTGCGCGAGTTTTTGGAAAAGACTCATTGCTTCACTCCTCCTTCTGATCCCCCTATGAGAGATCGCGTGTTTTATAGGTGGCTACAGCTGTAAAACGGAAAGATGCGGGTGTATCGAGCGGAGGTGCGGCGAGCGTGAATGCGCGCCTACCGCAGGTAATCAGCAATGTATTCGACGTGTCTGTGCCCTGCACTATAATGCTAGTGTCATGCTGAGACCTGCGCCAGCCGACCATCTATAAATAATCAGGATGCAGAACTATCTTGCACCTTGGGATGCTCCAGAGGCGCTGAGCAATGGAATGCCGAAACGGCATAAAACAGCAAAAAGGCTGATGATGGCGGACGATTGCATTCTGGAAACCCAGGGCTTGACCAAGGAGTTCAGCGGCTTCACTGCCGTCTCGGACGTCAATCTGCGAGTCAGGCGCGGCGACATTCATGCTCTGATCGGTCCTAATGGCGCCGGCAAGACCACCGTTTTCAATCTGCTGACCAAGGTCCTGACGCCATCGTCCGGCCGCATTTTCTATCGCGGTCGTGACATTACCGGGCTGGCGCCGGCCAAGGTGGCCCGGTTGGGGGTCGTGCGCTCTTTTCAGATTTCATCGGTGTTCCCGTATATGAGCGCGCTCGAGAACGTGCGGATTGCACTGCAACGGCCGCTGGGCGTGAGTTTCCGTTTCTGGCGGTCCGACAAAGTGCTAAACGACCTCAATGGCCAGGCCATGGAAGCGCTCTCGTTAGTGGGATTGGAGCGATATGCCGACATCTTGGCGCTGGAATTGCCTTACGGCCACAAGCGAGCCCTGGAGATTGCGACCACGCTTGCCTTGTCACCTGAGTTGATGTTGCTGGATGAGCCGATGGCTGGCATGGGGGCAGAGGATGTGGCGCAGGTCGCGCAGCTGATCAAGAAAGTCTCGGTGAATCGAACCATCTTGATGGTTGAGCACAACCTCAACGTGGTCGCCGAGATTTCCGACAGGATCACGGTGCTGCAGCGTGGCTGCATCCTGGTTGAGGGGAGCTATAGCGAGGTTTCCCAGAACCCGGCGGTTGTCGAGGCCTATATAGGCAGAGCGCATAGGCATTGATGGGCGCGCGGTAAGCGGCTGCCTGCGAATTACCCATCTTGCAGGGTGTCGGCCTGGAGATTCCGAGCAGCAGAATCGGGAATCTGCCAAGCGGCGCGCAGCCGACTGATTGGTGCTTTCGAAGTTAACGACAGCGGCGAAAAGATATCGCCTGCGGCTGCGGTGCGGCGATTCCGAAGGAGAGCATCATGGTGGAGCTGTTCGGTGTCCCATTACCGGCCCTGACCGCTCAGATCTTCATCGGGCTGGTCAACGGGGCGTTTTACGCTGTCTTGAGTCTCGGGCTGGCGGTGATCTTCGGCATGCTGAACGTCATCAACTTCAGCCACGGCGCACTTTACATGCTAGGAGCTTTCCTGGCCTGGCTCGGCATGCAGGTATTCGGGCTTAACTACTGGGTGGCACTGGTCGTGGTGCCGCTGGTGGTCGGCTGTCTTGGCATGCTGATCGAGCGTTTTCTGCTGCGCCGTCTGTACGAGGTCGACCACCTGTACGGCTTGCTGCTCACCTTCGGCCTTGCCCTGATCATCGAGGGCTTGTTCATCTACTTCTACGGCACCTCCAGCCGCACCTACCCGACGCCGGAGTTGCTGCGCGGTGCTACCAACCTCGGTTTTATGTTCCTGCCTAACTACCGCGGCTGGATCGTGGCGGTCTCGCTGGCTACCTGCCTGCTGGTCTGGCTGTTGATCGAGAAGACCAAGATCGGCGCCTACCTGCGGGCTGGCACCGAGAATCCGCAACTACTGGGCGCCTTCGGGATCAACGTGCCATTGCTGATCACCCTGACTTTCGGCGGCGGCGTTGCCCTGGCGGGGTTTGTCGGGGTGCTGGCTGCGCCGGTGGCGGGCGTGTCGCCGCTGATGGGTGCGAACACCATCATCGTGGTGTTCGCGATCGTCGTCATCGGCGGGATGGGTTCCATACTCGGCTCGGTGCTCACCGGCTTGGGCATGGGGGTGGTTGAGGGCCTGACGCGGGTGTTTTATCCGGAGGCGTCCAGCGTGGTGATTTTTTTCACCATGGCGATCGTCCTGCTGCTACGGCCAGCCGGGCTGTTCGGTAAAACGAAGTAGGGGGGCGGATGGCCAAGTGGTTGGGCTACGGTGTATTGATTCTGCTCGGGGTGATCGCACCGTTTTTCGTCTACGAAATATTCCTGATCAAGCTGCTGAGCTATGGCCTGTTCGCGGTAGCGTTCAACATGCTGCTTGGCTACGGCGGGCTGATGTCTTTCGGTCATGCCGCTTTCTTCGGGACTTCGGCCTACCTGATGGCGCATATGCTCAAGGTATGGGGGCTGCCGTCGCTACTGGGGTTGGTGCTGGCGGCTCTGGCGTCGGGTGCGCTCGGTGCGGTATTCGGTGCAATCGCGATCCGGCGGCAAGGGATTTACTTCGCGATGATCACGCTGGCTTTGGCCCAGATGGTGTTTTTTGTATTCTTGCAAGCGCCGTTTACCGGAGGCGAAGACGGTCTGCATGGTGTGCCGCGCGGCACGCTGTTCGGCCTGCTCGATCTCAGCAGCAACCTGACGATGTATTACTTCGTGCTAGCGGTCTTCCTCCTGGTCTTCTTTTTTGTGCGCCGAATGGTGTATTCGCCGTTTGGTCATCTGATGAGCGCGATCCGGCAGAACGAGGCGCGGGCGATCTCCCTCGGCTACGACGTGCACCGCTACAAGCTGCTGCTGTTCATGTTGTCGGCGACAGTGGCGGGCTTGGCTGGGGCGCTGAAGACCCTGGCTTTCCAGTTCGTCTCACTTACCGATGCACATTTCCATCTATCTGGCGAAGTCGTGCTGATGACCTTGCTTGGCGGTGTCGGCACGCTATTTGGACCGCTGTTTGGTGCGTTTATGCTGGTGGGCTTGCAGAACATGCTGGCGGAGGGCGCGTTTCGGGCGCTGGTGCCGGTGGTGCTGGGAGTGCTGTTCGTGGTCTGCGTGCTGTTTTTCCGCCGCGGCATCGTAGGCGAGCTGCAACATTATCTGAAGCGCTCTCTTTGAGGGGCGTGCTGAGCGGGAAATACGGCTGCGACCGAAAAGCCAGTTCGCTGGCGCAGCCGTTGCTAGAGGCCCTTGAAGCCAGTCATACCCGCAACCCGAATCTTGCCCCTGATTAGCTGCAGCCTGCTTGGTGAGGAGCGTTAGCCAGCATCGCACCGCCGCATGTAATCTTCGATCAACGCACGCTTCTCGGCTGGAATCTCAGCAGCCCGCATCGGCGACATCCGCACCAGTGAGTGAACATAGCGGGCGGTGAAGCAGCGGATGCCATCCTGCTTGACGCCTTCCAATT
>DASULL010000516.1:0-2838 GCA_036278215.1 Gammaproteobacteria bacterium
CAGCATCTGTTCGAGCTGTACGGCCTGGGCAAGCTGAAGCCCCACGTCTGCCGCACCTATCCGCTGGAGCAGGCTGCCGATGCGCTCAACGACCTGCTGGAGCGGCGCGTCACCGGCAAAGTGGTGCTGACTCCACAGGCAGACTAACCACAGCGACCTCTACCGCCCTCTCTCCCGCCAGCCGGAGAGAGGGCAGAGGCAGGTCGAGTTGCCGAAGATCGGCGGCTAATCCGTCGTCAGTCCCGGCGTATTGCCTGGCAGGCGCTGCCGCCCGTGAGGCGCCAGCCAGTTCATCTGCGGTCCGACCGGAATGATGCCGGTCGGGTTGATGCTGGGGTGGCTGGTGTAGTAATGCCGTTTGATATGGTCGAAGTTGACCGTCTCGGCCACGCCGGGAAGCTGATACAGCTCGCGGGCATAAGCCCATAGGTTCGGATAATCCACCAGCCGGCGGATATTGCACTTGAAGTGGCAGGCATAGACGGCGTCGAACCGTACCAGAGTGGTAAACAGCCGAATATCCGCCTCCGTCAGCCGCTCACCGACCAGATAACGCTGGTTCGTCAAGCGCTGCTCCAACTCGTCCAGCACCGAAAACAGCGCCTGCACCGCTTCTTCGTAGGCTTCCTGCGTGGTCGCGAACCCGGCGCGGTAGACGCCGTCATTGACCCGCTCATAGACAAAAGCGTTGATCAGATCGATCTCCGCCCGCAACGGCTCCGGGTAAAGGTCGAGCTCGGCGTTGCCCCAGCGATTAAAGCCGCGGTTGAGGATGCGCAGGATTTCCGCCGACTCGTTGTTGACGATGGCCCGCCGCTGCCGATCCCACAGCAAAGGCACGGTAGCACGGCCGGTGTAATTCGGATCGGCCAGTGTGTACAGCTGATGGAGATAGGCACTACCGTTCAAAGGATCGCCAGTAGCGCCCGGATAGCTATCGAAGGTCCAGCCCTGCTTGCCCATGTAGGGATGCACGACCGACACCCCGATGACTGCCTCCAACTGCTTGAGCCGCCGTGCGATCAGAGTCCGGTGCGCCCATGGGCAGGCGAGCGCGACGTAAAGCTGGTAGCGCTCCGGCTCCGCCGGATACTCGGCCGCTGGATCGTCGGTGACGGTGCCGTGAAACGCGCTGTTTTCGCGCACGAACCGGCCACCAGTGCTGGACGTGTCATACCACACGTCTTCCCAGACGCCATTAACCAGTCGCCCCATCTTCTATGCCCTCAATTTGGCGGCGATCTGTTACAGCGTGCTGCTCTGAAAACGCCCCATCGCCAGTTCCTGCTGCTCGGCGGGCGCTCGCTCGGCAGCTGGCCGCCGCCCTTCCGCACCATAGAATTCCTGTGGATTTATTTGATCCAGCATAGGGGCGGCAAGATGCCGGAACAATGCACGGGCGGTAATCGCCAAGCTTCCGGAAGACCATCCGCGCCAGCAGTCGGCAGACCAGCTGCGGTAAGGGCGGCAGATGAAACCCGCCTCCCTCCGGCATGCGGCGGAGGCTAGCCCAGCCTCTCCAGTGCGGCCTCGAGGGAGAGCTCGATATCTTCGATGTAGACCGTCATGGTCACGCCTTTGGTCTCATTGACGACCCGCTGCTCGTCCAGTGCCTGCAGCGGCCCGGAAACAACATCGCCAACTTCGACGTCGTAATTTCCCAGCAATCCGAGCACCGAGTACTCGCCATGCTCCGTCTGGACCGCGGCCAGCGCATCCTCGTTGTTGATCAGGCGTATGACCCCCTGCATCGGTAACCTCTCTTATTTTTCGGATTCTGTGCCGATCCGGCTGCGGCCATTAACTGTAGCTTATATTCCCGTCCCCATCAGGGCGGGCCCATATTCTCAAAGATCGATAGTTTTGACGCTCGCCACGACGCCGAGCTGGTGCGGCCAGTCGTGGAAATTGAATACCTGACCGGAACGCCGCACCGTATGTGCGCGTCTGAGCTTGGCGGTAGCGTATACCCAACCCGGCCGGTTGCGCTCACCCATGCTGACGATGCCATCCGCCGGAAAACCGATGTCGACCGGGCTGTAGACTGCGGCGGCACCAACGTTCACATCCACCGCCTCCGACCACTCGGCCGCACCAACCGTCACGGCCTGCACCACGTGGCACTGGTTCTCCAGCGCCCGCGCCTGGGCGCCGATGCGCACGCGGAAATAACCGGCCTCGGTATCGGTACAGCTGGGCGCCAGGATAAGCTCGGCGCCGGCCTCGGCCTGGGCGCGGGCCAGCAGCGGAAACTCGACGTCGTAGCAGATAACGATGCCGATGCGGCCAATCGCGGTATCGAACACGCGCAGCTCATCAGCGGCGCTGATCTCCCACTGCTCGTTCTCGAAGCGGGTCATGATGCTCTTATCTTGGAATCCCGCTTCACCGCTGGGAGTGAACAGATAAGCGCGGTTGTAGTAGCGTTCGCCAACCTGCACCGGGAAGCTGCTCGCCAGGATGTACACGCCGTGCTCGCGGGCTAGCGCCCGGTGAGCGGCAAGGTAGTCCTCCAGCAACTCCTGCATGGCGGCCAGCTGCAGCGGTAGCGAGCGCTGCACTTCGGCGGGAAACAGAGAAGCGAGCTCCATGGCGCCATATTCCGGGAACACCAGCAGCTGCGCACCGGCAGACGCCGCTTCTCCAACCCAGCTCGACAACTTGTTGCGGAAGTCGTCGAAGCGCTCGAAGTAGTCGATCGGGTATTGGGCGGTGGCGATATGGACTTCGGGTGTCATCGCAGCGCCTTCGTCCAGAACACCATCGGCTTGGGCGACTCGCCCGCCTCATCCAGATCCCGCCACATAAAAGTCGTCCTCAGCTCTGGTTGTTGCTGAT
>DASULL010000517.1:0-2066 GCA_036278215.1 Gammaproteobacteria bacterium
ACCCAGCAGAAGGCGCTGGCGCGCATCAGCAAGACACCCGGCCGCACGCAGCAGATCAACGTCTTTCCGATCTCCGCGGATCGCGCTCTGATCGACCTGCCCGGCTACGGCTATGCCAAGGTCAGCGCCGGCACCCGTGAAGAATGGGAACGGCTGCTGCCGCGCTACTTCAGCAAACGGCGCGCCCTCAAAGGCGTGGTGGTGATCATGGATATCCGCCACCCGCTTACCCCGCATGACCGAGCGATGCTCGAGCTGACCAAGGCCAGCGACCTGCCGGTGCACGTGCTGTTATCCAAAGCCGACAAGCTGAAGCGCGGCGCGGCCATGAACGCGCTGCAGGCGGTGCGGCGTGAGCTGCGCAAACTGCATCCGGCCGCCAGCGTGCAGCTGTTTTCCGCCGTTACCCGCCAAGGCGTCGATGAGGTGCACGCTCAGCTCGACCGCTGGCTCTTCCCCGCTGAAGAAGCCGGGCAAACGCCTGATCCCGAACCCGACCAATCGGTTTCCTAACGGTAAAAAAATGCCCCGACAGCTGGGGGCAGCGTCGGGGCTAAAGCACCGGGTTAAGAGCCGGTGTGAGTCCACCAGAGGGGATATCGGTGGAGAGTGCCGGGCACTGGCACTTGTAACCTGAGATACCCGCCCGTCGAAAAAGTTCCCTCTCTTGTACTGCCTGCGGCTGCCTCCACTTCTAGTGCACGCCTCAAAATAAGTCGGAAGGGAATCCACCACGATGTTAAAGACCCTCTTAATGGTGGGGCTGGGAACGCTCGCTTTGGCGACATCAGCCGTTGCACAATCTCCAGCAAGCGAGCTCGGTGGTAGCGATCAGGACTGCGTACGCTCACAGATTACGATCTGGCAGCAACGCCTCAGCGGAGCAAACGATATTGCTGTGAGCAAGGCGTGGAACTCCGTCGTTACACGCTGGCAGGTACTGCAGGCAGCAACGCCGGCCGGCAGGCAGGAAGCCACCCAACAACTGGCACGAGCGCTGGAAGCGCTTGAGCGCGCATGGCAAGAACAAGGGTATGGCGAAAATGACGCGCGCCCGTTCTTCTATGCGATAGACGCGGTAACACGCATGACAACCTGAGCAGAGCCGTTCTGGCTTTTGCTCCTGAAAAACAGTCAACGATATGGGCAATGCTGCTACGCGTCTGCTGCCGAGCCTGCTGATTTGCGCTGTCGTTTCAGCCTGCGGTGGCGACGGCAAAAAAGATAAGCCGATGCCTGTCATCCAACCGGGTCCCGACCCGCTGCTGGAGCTGCAGTGGCACCTGCTTGACAGCGGCCAAGCCGGCGCCGCCAGAGCCGCCCTAAATGTGACCCCTGTCTGGAACAGCTGCGAGGACGCCAGCTGTCGCGGCGAAGGAGTCCGCATCGCGGTCGTCGATGACGGTTTGGAGATCGGCCATCCGGATTTATGGCCGAATATCGTCCCCGGCGCCAGCTACAACTACCTCACCGGCAGCCTCAACCCAAGCCCACGAGCGACCGGCCAAGACAGCCACGGCACCGCAGTGGCCGGCTTGGCGGCAGCCCGCGACTTCAATAGCGAAGGCGGCCGCGGGGTGGCGCCGCGGGCGGGGCTGGTGGGCTACAACCTGCTGCAGAATCCTACTCTCGCCAACGAGGCGGACGCGATGACCCGCGGCCGGGCACTGATGGCCATCTCGACCAACAGCTGGGGTGCGCCGGACGGGCTCGGGCGGCTGCAACCATCCAACCTCAGTTGGCGCAGTGCCATCGAAACCGGGCTCAGCGAAGGCCGCGGCGGCCGGGGCATCGTTTATACCTGGGCCGCCGGCAACGGCCACTGGATCGATACCATCGACGGCCAGGACTTTGCCCGAGATAACGCCAACTACGACGGCCGCGCCAATTACTACGGCGTGCTCGCCATCGGCGCGGTCGACCATCGCGGTATCAAGGCGCGCTACTCGGAAGAAGGCGCCAACCTCTGGCTGGTAGCACCCGGCGGCAATGGCGGCTGCGACAACGGCCTGGTAACCACCGACCTCAGCGGCGCGGCTGGGCTGAACGATGGCCGCCGGGCCGGC
>DASULL010000518.1:0-2520 GCA_036278215.1 Gammaproteobacteria bacterium
CGGTCCCTGGCGGGCCATGAACAGGGCTTGCGAGTAGTGGCACCGGCATGAAGATCGTCATTGTAACGGATGCATGGTCACCGCAGGTGAACGGGGTAGTGACAACCCTGAGCCGGGTCGGAGCATGCCTGCGTGCAGCCGGCCATGACGTTCTCTTCATTACCCCGCAGATGTTTCCGACCCTGCCATGCCCAACGTATCCCGAGATCCGCTTGGCCCTCCCCGGTGGCAGACGGCTTAGCGCACTGCTGCGGGAATTTCAGCCGGACGCCATCCATATTTCCACCGAGGGTCCGCTGGGGCACGCCTTGCGTTGGCACTGCCTGCGCCGCGGCCTGCCGTTCACGACCGCCTACCACACCCAATTTCCACAGTATCTGCGGCTGCGTATGCCATTGCCGCTGGCTTTGAGCTACGGCTACTTACGGCGCTTCCATCGGCCGGCGCTACGGACATTGGTAGCGACCGAATCGGTGCGACGCGATCTGATCCGCCGCGGATTCGAGCATGTGGTGCTGTGGAATCGAGGGGTCGACAGTGCCTTGTTCCGGCCGCGCGAGAAGGAGTTCATCGTCGATGCCCGTCCGGTGGCGATCTATGTCGGGCGGGTGGCGGTAGAAAAGAACCTGGAGGATTTCCTCCGCTTGCAGTGGCCGGGCAGCAAGTACGTGGTGGGTACGGGGCCCGATCTGCCGCTGCTGCGGCAGAAATATCCAGCCGTCCGCTTCATCGGCCGCAGGGAAGGGGAGGAGCTGGCTGCCTATATGGCGGCTGCTGACGTGTTTGTTTTCCCAAGCCGCACCGATACCTTCGGGCTAGCTATGCTGGAGGCCATGGCCGCCGGAGTGCCGGTGGCGGCATATCCGGTGGCTGGTCCGCTGGATGTGGTGCGCCATGGCGAGACAGGGTATCTGCACGAAGATCTGGCCGTGGCAGCACGAGAGGCGCTCAAGCTCGATCCGACAGCCTGTGTCGCTTATGCCCGCAGCCGGACGTGGGAAGCCTGTGCAGAACTGCTGCTGTCCTACTTGGCACCGTTCGACTTCGCAGCAGCGACCGCCCACATCGCCACTGGGCGAATGAAGGATTTGTCTGAATAGCCGCTTACTGCCATGAGGCAGCAGGGAGCAGGATGCATCCTGCTCCAGCGATCAAAGCCGGCGTCGGTGAGGTGAACAACTACTCCGCCGCAGCGACCGTCGGTACCGGCTAGCGGCTGGCGGTGGTTGCGTTGCGCTGGAGATCGGCCAAGTCGACCGCGACGACGGCCGCGCTTTCCAGAATGGTGTCCGGTAAGGCGTCCTGATCCACATCATCCAGCGACTTGACCGGATCCAGCCCGTAGGCAGCGAGGCGCCGGTTCAGCGACGCCAGTTGGCGCGCTTCGGCCTGATCACGTTCCGCCCGTCGCTGCTTCTCGTTGAGCGGCAGGGACTTGGTCGCCTGCATTTCCCGCAACTGCGTGTATTCGTCGAGCAAGGCCTGGAACGCTGAATTTTGCGCCGCCCACTCTTTATGCCGTTCCCGTAGTGCCGGGAGCAGCGGCTCCAGGTTGCCTTGCGGCCGGAATGGCACTGGCCGGATGGCATCCCATGGCAGCGAGTTCTTGGCTGCGCTCTCGTAGAAGCGTTCGGCATCGATCGCGCTCGGCAGAATGATGTCCGGCACGACGCCGCGACGCTGGGTGCTGTGGCCGTTGATCCGGTAGAACTTGGCGATAGTCAGCTTCAGCCGGCCGCCAGTGTCCTGCTTACGCAAGCCGCGGTCCAGATCGATCAGGGTCTGCACGGTGCCTTTGCCGAAGGTTTTCTGGCCGACCACTACGCCACGCCCGTAATCCTGGATGGCGGCCGCGAAAATCTCCGACGCCGAGGCACTGAACTGATCTACCAGCACCACCAGCGGCCCGGAGTAGGCGACGCCACGGTTACGTTCCTGGATTACCTCGACGGTGCCGTCATGGCGACGTACCTGTACTACCGGCCCGCTGTGTACGAACAGGCCGGTGAGCTCGGTGGCTTCACGCAGAGATCCGCCGCCGTTACCGCGCAGGTCAATCACCAAGCCGTCGATGCTCTCGCGCTGGAGTTGCTTGATCAGCTCGCGGACATCGCGCGTCGTGCTGCGGTAGTCCTTCTTGCCGGCATCGGCGGCGGCGAAGTCCATATAAAATGCCGGCAGCTTCACTACTCCGATATGGCGGGTTTGTTTGCCGACCGGAACGTCGATGGTCTTCGCCTGGGCGGCCTGCTCCTCCAGCTTGATCTCGTTCCGTACCAGGGTGACGATCTTCGGGGCGCCGCCGCCGGATTTACTCGGCAGCACCTGCAGCCGCACGGTCGTTTCCTTGGGGCCACGGATGCGATCGACCACATCGGGCAGGCGCCAGCCGACGACGTCGCTGATCTCGCCGTCGTGGCCTTCGCCGACACCGATAATGCGATCGCCCGGGTGCAGTTGTCCGCTCAGCGCGGCCGGGCCACCCTTGACCAGCTCCACTACCTCGACGAAATCATTCTC
>DASULL010000519.1:0-12332 GCA_036278215.1 Gammaproteobacteria bacterium
ACAGGGGCAACTGACCACCAGCACCGCCAGCAGGGTCTGCAAGGCCAGCTGCGGGTCTGATGGCCACCAGTAAGCGAACACCCCGGCAGCGATGAACAGCACGGCGACGACGAAGCGGCCGGCTATCCAATCGGCGGCGTGCGCCAGTCTTGGCCGTTGCGCCTGAGCCCTGTCGAGTAGCCGAGCGATGGTGGATAGTACCGTATCCTGGCCGATGCGTTGGACTTGGAAGCGGAAGGGGTGAGTGACGTTGACGCTGCCGGCGATCACGGTATCGCCGTTGCCGCGGCGCTGTGGCTTGGATTCGCCAGTAAGCATAGATTCATCGAGCCGGCTCTCGCCCCAGATGACTACGCCATCCGCCGGAACCGCTTCGCCGGGCGCGACGGCGACGATGTCGCCGGCTGCAAGCTCGGCGGCGGCAACTCGCGTTTCGACGCCGTCTTCCAGGCGGCGCGCGGTCGGCGGGATCAGCTGGGCGAGTGCCTCGGTAGTGTGGGCGGCCTTGTGGCGCGCGGCCATTTCAACATAGCGACCGACCAGCAGGAAGAATACGAACATGGTGACGGAGTCGAAATAGACTCTGTCGTCGCCGATCAGGGCGTTCCAGATGCTGGCGATGTAGGCGAGCGCCATACCGAGCGCGATCGGTACGTCCATGCCGACCCGGCGGGCCTGCAGGTCGCGCAGGGCTCCCTGAAAGAACGGCCGGCCGGAATAGAACAGAACCGGTGTGGAAACCAGCCAACTGACCGCGTTGAGGAAATCCCGGTAGAACGGATCGATGCCCTGAAATGCACCGAACCAGACGCTGACCGCAAAGGTGGATACCTGCATCATGCCGAAGCCGGCTACGGCGAGCCGTTTCAGCGCTGTGCGGCGCTCCTCCACCGCCAGCGATTCGCCGCTACCGGTCGGATGCGGCCGGTAGCCGAGCCGGGCCATGGTGCGCATGAGTTCGCTAAGCGGCGCGCGCTCGGGCTGAAAACGTATCAGAGCGCGGCCGGAGGCCGGGTTCACCTGGACGTCATCGACGCCATCGATGCGATGCAGGCTGTGCTCGATCAGCCAGGCGCAGGCGGGGCAGCTCATGTTCTGCACGACGACGGTGGCTTCGCTCTGGCCGTTGTCGAGGGTGCGTAAAAAGCTCTCCTGCATCTGCGGGCGATCGAAGGCATTCCACTCGTCGGGGCCGCTGGCGACGGTTTCCGGCCGTGGACCCGGGGTGCTGCGAATGCGGTAATAGCCTTCCAGGCCGGCGGAGTGAATCAAGGTGGCGACGGCCTCGCAGCCAGCGCAGCAGACAGGCTTGTGCTCGCCATTTACCAGTACGCTGCGCCACTCGCCGCGGGGCATGGGCTCGCCGCAATGGAAGCAGCTGCCGAGATTGGTCATCAGGACTCCACGCCGAGCCCGACGGCACTGGCGTCGGCCGCCAGTTCGCCGGCCAGGCGCCAGCTGCCATCGGCCGGCTCCAGTTGCAGCAGCCAGCGGCCAGGGGTGGCTTGGCCAAGACTGGCGCGGTAGGTGCCGGCGCTTGGAGTCAGGGCGATTTCCTGGTCGCGACTGCCATCGGTGGGATGAACCAGCCGCAGCCGCAGGTTGGGCTGGTCAGCAGGCAGGCCGTGTACTGTGACTATGACATGGCCATCGGTGCGCAGCAGTTGCACGTCGGCGGAAAGCCCCAGCCGCTCGGCGGCTTCAGCGCGAGAGGTGTCTGCTCGCAATTCCATGCCGACCTTGACGTAGTCGCTGCGTATCACTTCGTCGGCACCGCGAACGGCGATGAACACCAGTAGGCAGCCGGTGAACACGCCTGCCAGAGCCGGCGTCATGGCGAACCAGAACCATGGGTGCCTGTACCAGGCTCGCTGTTGCATGTCTTATCTCCCCACCGGGCCGAGGAAGCGGCCTTTCTCGCGGCTGCTGTATTCCTTGCCATCGGCGGTTTTCAAGATGAAGAAAATGTCCTTGCCGGCGCCTTGCATCTCAGTGCGGTCGACCTGGACCCGAGCCGATACATCCAGCACCTTGCCGGCCGGAACGATGATCTGCGCCGGATTGGTCTCGAGGGTCATGCCGGGCAGGCCGCTGACTTCGACCACATAGCTGCGCTCGACCGTATCGCGATTCATGATCTTGAGCGTGTAGCCGTTCTCCAGCCGGCCGTCGTCCAGCTCGCGGTAGAGCGGATGGCGGTCGTGCAGCACGTTCATGTCGAGCGGGGCGCGGGTGAGCACTAGGAATGTCACGACTGTCGTGATCGACAGCAGCAGTACCGCGTAGAGCAGAATGCGCGGCCGCAGGATTCGCGTGGATTGGCCGGCGAGAGCGTTGTCGGTGGTGTAGCGGACCAGCCCGCGCGGATAGCCGACTTTATCCATCACCTCGTCGCAGGCGTCGATGCAGGCGCCGCAGGCGATGCACTCGTACTGCAGGCCGTCGCGGATGTCGATACCAGTGGGACAGACCTGCACGCAGAGGGTGCAGTCGATGCAGTCGCCCAGCCCCTTGGCAGCGTAGTCTTCGCCGCGTCGACGGGCACCGCGGGGTTCGCCGCGTTTCTCGTCATAGGCGATGATCAGCGTGTTCTTGTCGAACATCGCGCTCTGGAAACGAGCATACGGGCACATGTAAGTGCAGACCTGCTCGCGCAGGAAGCCGGCATTGCCATAGGTGGCGAAGCCGTAGAACAGCCCCCAGAAGGCTTCCCATGGGCCGAGGCTGAAGTTCGCCACCGAGCCGGCAAGCTCTTGGATCGGCGTGAAGAAGCCGACGAAGGTGAAGCCGGTCCACAGAGAAAAGCCGATCCAGAGAAACTGTTTGGAGCTCTTGCGCAGAATTTTTTCGGTGGTCCAGGGACCGGCGTCCAGCTTCATGCGCTTGCTGCGGTCGCCCTCGGTCCACTTCTCCATCCAGAGAAAAACCTCGGTCCAGACGGTCTGCGGACAGGCATAGCCGCACCACATGCGGCCGGCAAGCGCCGTGAAGAAGAACAGGGAGAGCGCGCAGATGATCAGAAATGCCGCCAGGTAAACGAAATCCTGTGGCCAGAACACCAGGTTGAGCACGTAGAACTTGCGTTCCGGCAGATCGAACAACACTGCCTGGCGGCCATCGAGCGATAGCCACGGAACAATGTAAAACAGTCCAAGCAGGACAAATACCGCGATCGCGCGCAGGCGCTGGAACCGCCCTTTGGCCTCGCGTGGGTAGACTTTTTGGTGAGCGGCGTACAGCGATTGGCTGCCGCTCGATTCCACCTTGACCTGGATATTACGAAGTTTCTTAGCCGCGTTACCGTCGTTTCTCATCGACCGCCTCAAGCGGGCGCCGCGGCCCGCCCGCCGGGCGCAAAAGCAGCATGGTCAGGAAGCTGGACCAGGCGGTAACACCCCAGAACATGAAGAATCCGATGGTGTAGCCCAGCTTGCGGCTCAGCTGCAGGTCCGGATGAGTCGTTTCCTGCAGTTCGGCCGGGTCGACGTTGGCGAAGAAAATCATCGTCGCCACGCCGGCAACCAGGAAGGAGGGCCATAAGATGGCCCCCCACAGTCGAACCTGACCGCCCGCCTTGGGCCGGCGGTCAGAAGGGGTCATTACGGCATCATTGGCTGGTTCCACTAGTCGCACGGTCGTCGCCCTTCTTTGCGGAGAGGCTGTAGACATATGCGGCTACGATGTGGGCCCGAGCTTCACCCAGCAGGTCCTTGTGCGCCGGCATCACGCCCTGGCGCCCATCACGGATCGTCTGCTTGATCGCTGCCAGCGAGCCGCCATACAGCCAAGCATCACTGGTCAGATCGGGTGCGCCGATCGCCTGATTACCGGTGCCGTCGGCGCCGTGGCAGGCAGCACACATCACCGCAAATTTGGCCGCGCCGGGCTGCGTCAGCTGCGCCGGTGCGGACCGTCCGTTCAGGCTGTACACATAGGCTGCGACCTGCTCAACGCCTTCCTCGCCGAGCGCTGCGCCCCAAGCCGGCATCACGCCCTGGCGACCGTTCAGGATGCTGTGCTTGATCGCCTCGGGCGAGCCGCCATACAGCCAATCGTTGTCAGCCAGGTTCGGGAAACCAGTTGCGCCGCGACCGTCCGCACCATGGCAAACCGCGCAGTTGTTGCCGAACAGCCGTTTACCGGTCTGCATGGCCTGCGGGTCTTCAGCCAGCTGCGGAATCGGAATCGCCGCCATCTGCTCATAGAGTACACCATAGCGCTCTTCAGCCGCAGCGACGTCTTTGGCATGTTCGCCTACCTGGGTCCAGCCCAGGTAGCCGGCGAAGTTGCCCAAGCCCGGGTAAAGGGCGAGGTAGCCGAAGCCGAAGAGAATCAGCAGGTAGAACATCCACAGCCACCAGCGCGGCAGCGGATTGTTGTACTCCTCGAGGTCCTCATCGTAGACGTGGCCGGTGGTTTCGCCGATTTTGGCGTCCTTCGGCATCTTGGCAGTACCGTACAGCAGCCAGGCGTAGCCCAGCAGGTGCGCGATCACGATGACGGTAATGAACACGCTCCAGAAGGTGCTCATGGCTGCTTTTCCTCCACCCCGACCGGCTGCTCGTCCATCAGCGCCAGCGACGCCGCATCGGAGAAGTCATTTTTACGCTTGCTGCTGTAAGCCCAGAACACCATCCCGAGAAAGCTGAAAAGCAACACGGTAGTGATCAGGCCACGGATCGTATTGATATCCAAGTCCATGGCTTACCTCTTGTTCTTGAAGGCAAGGCCCAGGCCCTGGAGGTAGGCGATCAGCGCTTCCATTTCGGTCTTGCCGTCCACCTCAGCGGCGGCAGCTGCCAGCTGCTCGTCGGTGTAGGGCACGCCGAGGTAGTCGCGCTGGGCCCGCATACGGGCAGCAACGCTTTCGCCGTTGATGGTGCGCTCCGCCAGCCACGGGTAGCCGGGCATGTTGGACTCCGGCACCACGTCGCGCGGGTTCAGCAAGTGGGCGCGGTGCCAGTCATCGGTGTAGCGGCCGCCGACCCGAGCGAGGTCCGGACCAGTACGCTTGGAGCCCCACTGGAAGGGACGGTCGTAGACCGATTCGCCGGCCACCGAATAGTGGCCGTAGCGCTCGGTCTCCGCCCGGAAGGGGCGGACCATCTGCGAATGGCAGTTGTAGCAGCCTTCGCTGACGTAGACGTCACGACCAGCGAACTGCAGCGCGGGATAGGGGACTACACCCTCAGCCGGCTGCGTCGTCTGCGCCTGGAACATCAGCGGCGTGATTTCCACCAAGCCGCCCATGGCCACCACGATGAGTATGAGTACACCCATCAGGCCGAGGTTTTTTTCAATAATCTCATGCATGAGGGACGCTCCTTAAGCCGTCCGAGCCGCCGCTTCGGCCGGCACCGCTTCGCGCTCCGGCTGAATGGTTTTCCAGGTGTTGTACGCCATGATGACCATGCCGCTGAGGTACATGAGACCGCCGAGCAAGCGCACCGCGTAGTACGGATAGGTCGCCTTCAGCCCCTCGACGAAGGTGTACGTCAGCGTGCCGTCATCGTTGAACGCGCGCCACATCAGGCCCTGCATGACGCCGGCAATCCACATCGCCGAGATGTAAAGCACGATGCCGATGGTAGCGACCCAGAAGTGCACTTCGATCAGGCGGGTGCTGTACATGGCCTGACGGCCCCACAGGCGCGGGATGAACGAGTACAGCGAGCCGATGGTGATGAAGCCGACCCAGCCGAGCGCGCCGGCATGGACGTGGCCAATGGTCCAGTCGGTGTAGTGCGACAACGCGTTGACCGTCTTGATCGCCATCAGCGGCCCCTCGAAGGTCGACATGCCGTAGAACGACAGGGAGACGATCAGGAACTTGAGGATCGGATCGGTGCGCAGCTTATGCCAAGCGCCGGACAGAGTCATGATGCCGTTGATCATGCCGCCCCAGGAGGGCGCCAGCAGCACCAGCGAGAACACCATGCCGACCGACTGCGCCCAGTCCGGCAGAGCGGTGTAGTGCAGGTGGTGCGAACCGGCCCACATGTAAATCGAGATCAGCGCCCAGAAGTGGACGATGGAGAGCCGGTAGGAGTAGACCGGCCGGCCAGCCTGCTTCGGGACGAAGTAGTACATCATGCCGAGGAAGCCGGCGGTCAGGAAGAAGCCCACCGCGTTGTGGCCGTACCACCATTGCACCATGGCGTCCACGGCGCCCGAGTAAATCGGGTAGGACTTGGTCAGGCTCACCGGAATGGCAAGGTTGTTGACGATATGCAGCAGCGCAATCGTCAGGATGAAGGCGCCATAGAACCAGTTAGCGACGTAGATATGCTTGACGCGACGCTTGGCGATGGTGCCGAAGAACACTATCCCGTAGGCTATCCACACCACTGCCAGCAGTATGTCGATAGGCCACTCCAGCTCGGCATATTCCTTGCTCTGGGTGATGCCGAGCGGCAGCGTGATCACCGCCAGCACGAGTACCGCTTGGTAGCCCCAGAACACGAACGAGGCGAGCCGGGGAGCGAACAGCGTGGTGCTTGAGGTTCGCTGTACCACGAACAGCGATGTAGCGATCAGGCCACAGCCGCCGAAAGCAAAGATCACCGCGTTGGTATGCAGCGGTCTCAGCCGACTGAATGTCAGCCAGGGAATGTCGAAGTTCAGAGCCGGCCAGTACAGCTGAGCTGCAATGTAGACGCCGACGAGCATGCCGACGACGCCCCACACTACAGTCATGACAGTAAACTGGCGGATGACCTTATCGTTGTAAGCCGGTGTTTGCTCCATGGTCCTGATCCGCAGATTGTGTTGGCAAAAAAGGAATGCGAGGCCGCAGTAGCCCGCCTAAAATTCTGACCCAATCGTGCTTGAGCCAAGTTGATCAAAGTCAATATCATGCCGCGCCGCAGCAGCGGCCCGCTGCAGCCTTAAGTTAAGGGACCATCCATGGAACAGCGTCTGATCGACCTTGAGACCCGTCTGGCGTTCCAAGAGCACACACTGCAGCAACTCAATGACGTCGTTGTCGAGCTGCGCGATCAGCTGGATCGCGTCATTCAGCGGCTACAGGCAGCTGAGGAGCGCCTTGGAGCGATAGAGCCTACCATGAATACGGGGCTACAGGATGAAGTACCGCCCCATTATTGAGAACCTGGTCTACATGTCATTGATTTATCGGGCCCGGGCGCTGGAGTTTGTTCCCGTGCAGTGGCCTGGGAGCAGGATCCGGTGGCGAATCGACCTCTGGCGCCAGGCTTGAAGGCGCTGACATACATCGTATTTATCGTCTCGCTGGTCTGGACCGCCTTTTTTTTGGCCTGGGTCAGTCTGCGTCTGGTCGATTTCGGTTACCCAGTGTTGTACCGGGCGCTCGACATCGAGGCCCATATTGCCCGTTACGGGCCGGAAAACCGCTTCAAGCACGGTTTCGAGACGACCGATAGGGCGCAGCGATTGGCGATCTTCGGTCAGATCGTCGATGCGATTCAGGCTGGCGGCCGTGGCCTGGAAGATATCCGCTATACCGACAGCCGCGGGCGCACTTCGGTGTTCCTGCGGCATCCCGAGGTGGTGCACCTGCGCTCGGTGGCGCGACTGGTCGACCGCTTGGCCTGGGTCTCTTGGCTGATGCTCGGCGGTTTGGTGGCTTCGCTGACCATCATGCGGGCCGCCCGTCTGCCGCCGCCCCGGCCCGGGGCGGTCGCTGCCTGGACCGGAGTGGTGGTGACGGCGGCCGCTGCCTTTACGCTGGCCTGGGGGCCGGAAGAGGTTTTCAACACCCTGCATACCTGGGTATTTCCGGCCGGCGAGCAGTGGTTTTTCTACTACCAGGAGTCGTTGATGACGACCCTGATGAAGGCGCCGGATCTGTTCGGTGCAATTGCCATACTGCTGCTGCTCGCAGCGCTGATCTATGGCGCCGCCATCTTTGCCGCTTGTCGGCTCTGGTTATTGCGGCAGTCTGCTGCTACTCCAGGGCAACGATAAAGTCCCACTGCTCTTTGCTGACCGGGTTGATCGACAACCGGTTGCCCTTGCGCACCACCGCCAGATCGGCCAACTCCGGGTGCGATTTAAGTTCATCCAGTGTGATCACGCGCTTGAACTGACGCCGAAATTGCACATCCACCAGGAACCAGCGTGGATTCGCCGGATCGCTCTTCGGGTCATAGTAGTCGCTGTCCGGGTCGAATTGGGTCGGATCCGGATAGCCCGCACGGACGATCTCCATGATGCCGACGATGCCGGGCGGCTTGCAGTTGGAGTGATAGAAAAAGGCCATATCGCCGACCTGCATCTGATCGCGCAGCATGTTGCGGGCCTGATAGTTCCGCACGCCGTCCCAGGGTTCGATTTGATCGGGCCGCTCGCGCAAGTGCTCGATGCCGAACACATCCGGCTCGGACTTCATCAACCAGTAATTCATCATGGATTCCTATCGTCGTTGTTCTTTTGAAAGCGCCGCAGGCCACGTTCGGTCACCACCCCCCAGAGCGGTACGTCCCACGGTTCCGCCGGTAAGGTGTCCAGTCGCTGGAATGCATATGCCAGACCAAGCAGCCTGGGCCGTTGCCAGCGCAGGTGATGCAGATGGGCAAAGGTGCGGTCGTAATAACCGCCGCCCATGCCAAGTCTGTGGCCGTGGTCGTCGAAGGCGACCAGCGGGGTCAGCACCAGATCGAGTGTGCGGCCATCCAGCCGGGGGCCGGTACGCGGTTCGGGAATACCGTAGTGATTGCGCAGCATGGGCGTGTCGTGCCGATAAGGTCGAAACCAGAGCCGCGGCGGCCCAGGTGTAGCCAGCACCGGCAGGAAAACCTCTTTACGAAGCCGCCAGGCGGCATCGATTATGGGCTTGGTGTCGATTTCGCCATCGGCGCTGATGAAGCAGGCAATCCGCCGTGCCCGGCGAAACAGGCTGATCCGCAGCAGATGGAGAACCAGCTTTTCCGCCGCCCAGGCTCGTTCGCGTGGCGACAGGCTGCGTCGTTGCTGCCGCATCTGGCGGCGGATGTCGAACTTGGACTGCTGCATGAGCGGCAGTTTAGCCAAAACAAAAAAACACCGCAGACCGGGATCTGCGGTGTTCCACCTGTTTTGACGCAGGCTCTTAAATGTAGGAGGCATCCCCCGCCTGTGCCGGTCGGGCCTAGCCCTTGAACCCTACGGTTCAGGTGGGAGCAGGGGACGGTACCTTAGGCTTTCCGCTACGAGGCGGACTTGCACACTGGCGGCCGTCAGATGCTCCCGGGGCTACGCTTTGAGGCTCAAGGAACGCATTGCCCGGTATCGAACACCGCAGGGGATGCCTGTTCTTTGGCCGGCGACGCATCGCCACGCTCGACCTAAGGTTAGTGGTTTTGGGCGCCGATTTAAAGGCCGGAAGCTATCTGTCAGGGCTCGATGTCAGCCAGCCGTTCGTTCAACGCGGCCAGCCGGTTGCGGATGTCGTCCATGCCGCCGGCATCCTGTTTTACCCGCAGCAGTTCATGGGTCAGATTGAGGGCCGCCAGTACGGCAATGCGATCCATGCCGACCACTTTCCCCTTGTCGCGGATCTCCTGCATCTTCTGATTGAGCATGGCTGCTGACTGCAGCAGCGCCGGACGTTCCTCTTCCGGGCAGGCGACCACGAACTCGCGGTCCAGGATATAAATCTTTACCGGCTCACTCACGAATGCTGCTCCAGCGCTCGCAGGCGGCCGATCATAGCTTCCACGCGGGCACGTGCCGTTGCCGTTTTTTCCAGCAAAGAGGCGCGTTCGGCAACTAGGTTTTCTTGACTGGCGCGGAGTACCTGGTTCTCTTCTCGCAGCCGGGCGCACTGTGCCAGCAGGAGTTCTACCCGCAGTTCCAGGCGTCGCAACTGTTCGGTAACGGAATCAGCCACTTGTCTGCTCCTGCAGAAGTCCGTTCGAGCATACTAGAGTGCGCCGGCGGCTGCGGTCAATCGCTGTCCGCTGGAGTGCTCCAAGGTGGTAACATCGCTTGGTTTCAGAGCAGGTGGATGAGAACCGATGCAAGCGGATTATCAGCAGGTTGAGGACGCGCTGCAGGCGGTGGACGCGGCCGTAGGCGCCGCCGAAGCGCAGGGAATGCTCGCCGGTATGGCCAGCACCGCGGACAAGCCGGACAAGGCCGCCTGGATCGCGCAGACTCTGGCGGATACCGCGCCGCGAGGAGAGAGCGCCAAGACGTGTCTGACGCTGCTGGTCGCGCTTTATGACGAGACCATGCGCGAGCTCGACGATGACAACATGACCTTCCAGCCGCTGTTACCGGCCGATGCGGCACCGCTGGCGGAGCGGACCCAGGCACTGGGCCGGTGGGCGAGCGGGTTCCTTGCCGGCATGGGGCTAGGTGGGTTGACCCGTGAGACGGTTTTGCCGGCGGATGTCAGCGAGGCCTTGCGGGACCTGGACGCCATTACCCAGATTGAGATGGATGCGGCTGCCGGTGAGGACGACGAGTCCGCCTACGCCGAGCTGGTGGAGTACGTCAAGGTCGCGGTGCTGTTGATACGCGCGCACCTGCGGCCACCGCCAGCGCCGATCAAGCCGTTGAAGGCCGATAAACGTCTGCATTGACAGGAGAGCCCATGGAGCGCGCTGAATTCGAGCGTCGTCGGCAGGAACTCATGAACATGATGGAGCCGGGCAGCATCGCGGTGCTGCCGGCGGCGCCGGAGCGAGTCCGCAATCGCGGCACGCTCTATCCGTACCGACAGGATAGCGATTTTTATTATCTGACCGGCTTTGCCGAACCCGAGGCGGTGCTGGTGTTGATGCCGGGCCGGGCTCAGGGGCAGTACCTGTTGTTTTGCCGCGAGCGCGACCCGGCGCGGGAGATCTGGGATGGTGCGAGGGCCGGCCAGGAGGGCGCGGTGCGTGAGTTCGGCGCCGACGACTCGTTTCCGATCGATGATATCGACGAGATCCTGCCGGGCTTGATCGAGGGCCGGGAAAAGCTTTACTACACCATGGGCGTGGATCTGGAGTTCGATCATCGAGTGATCGGCTGGGTCAACCACGTGCGTCAGAACGCCCGCAGCGGGGCCAAGGCTCCAGGCGAGTTCGTCTCGTTGCAGCACCTGCTGCACGAGATGCGGCTGATCAAGAGCCGCGCCGAAATCGCCGTTATGCGGAAGGCGGCGCAGATCAGCGCCGCCGCGCACCGGCAAGCAATGCAAGTTTGCCGGCCTGGCATGATGGAATACGAGCTGGAGGCTGAATTTCAGGCGATATTCCGCCGTCATAACGGCTGGCCGGCCTATGTGCCTATCGTCGGCGGCGGGGCCAATGCCTGCGTGTTGCACTACATCGATAACAATCAGCGGCTGAATGACGGTGACCTGGTGCTGATCGATGCCGGCGTTGAGATCGATCTTTATGCCTCCGACATTACCCGCACCTTTCCAGTCAATGGCCGGTTCACGGCCGAGCAGCGAGCTATTTACGAGCTGGTCCTGAAGTCGCAGGAGGCCGCCATCGACGCGATCGCGCCGGGCCGCCATTGGAACGAGTTTCATGATGCGGCCACGCGGGTGCTGACTGCCGGCCTGATCGAGCTCGGCCTGCTGGAAGGTCCGCTGGAGCAAGCCTTGGAGCAGGAGACTTACCGGCGGTTCTTCATGCACCGCACTGGCCACTGGCTCGGCATGGATGTACACGATGTCGGCGACTACAAGGTTGACGGGGAGTGGCGCCTGCTGGAGCCGGGCATGGTGGTGACGGTCGAGCCGGGGCTTTATATCGCACCCGATAGTGAAGGCATCGATCCGCGCTGGTGGGGCATCGGCGTCCGCATCGAGGACGACGTGGTGGTTACCCGTGACGGCCGCGAGGTGCTGACGGCGGATGTGCCCAAGCAGGCAGAGGAGATCGAGGCTTTGATGGCGGGTAAGGCCGGATGAGTGCAGACGTCGATGTGCTGATCGTCGGCGGCGGGCTGGTCGGAGCCAGTCTTGCCTGTGCCCTTGGCCGTAGTGCGCTCAAGGTGGGGTTGGTGGAGCCGGTGCCGCCGGAGGCGGAACGCCAGCCCAGCTACGATGACCGCACCACGGCCCTTGCCCCTAGCAGCCAGCGCATCTTCCAGGCGTTGGGGCTGTGGCAGGAGCTGCGGGCCGACGTCACGCCGATCCGGACAGTGCACGTCTCGGAGCGTGGCGGTTTCGGTTTTGTCCGGCTGAGCGCCGAGGCGGAGGGGCGCGATGCCCTCGGCTATGTCGCACCCAATCGCAGCCTTGGCCGGGTTTTGCCGGTCCGGGCCGCGGCTCAGCCGAACGTGGAGTTGTTCTGCCCGGCGAGCGCCGAGGCGATCGCGCTCGACGCGGAGGCGATGCAGGTGCGCCTGCTAGGCGAAGGGTTGGACCG
>DASULL010000520.1:0-6133 GCA_036278215.1 Gammaproteobacteria bacterium
AGGCGGCCGACGTCGTTGTCGCCGATCAGCACCCGTCCGCTCTGGCAGGTGTTGAAGCCGGCGATCAATCGCAGCAGCGTAGTCTTGCCGCAGCCCGAGGGGCCGAGGAAAGCGAAGAACTCACCCGGCTTGACGTCGAGATTGACGTCTTTAAGAACATGGGTGCTGCCGTAGGAGAGGTTGACGCCCTCGATCCGTACGCCGACGCCGCTGACATCGGCGGCCAGCTCGGTCAGCCGCTCTGGTTGCAGCACGGCCTGCCTCTGCGTTTCCGTGTGAAGCGATGTTGGGTTGCTCATGAAATCAGCCTCGCATTAGTCAGTGGGAGTCGGAGGCGGCGGCCCGCCCGGACTTGCCCCGCTCGATGATGAGGTGAGAGATGAAAGTGCACGCCGCGACCAGCAGCACCGCGATGATGCCGAGTGCGGCACCCGGGCCGCGGCCGGAAGCCGACTGCATGAAGACGTAGAGGCCGTAGGCCAGTGGCGCGTCGTCGGTGGACTGCACCAGCATCAGCGTCGCCGACAGTTCAACTGCCGCCGTGGCGAAGCTGGTGATGAAGCCAGCCATGATGCCGCCGGACATCAGCGGCACGACGATGCGCCGCACCGTGCGCAACTTGCCGGCGCCTAGGTTCTCTGCGGCCTCCTCCAGCGATTCGCTGACCTGCTGCAGCGCCGCCATGCAGGCGCGCAGCGCATACGGCAGGCGGCGCACCGCTAGGGCAATCACCAGCACCACCCAGAAAGTAGCCATGGATTGGCCTTCTATGAACGGCACTTCGATGTCGTAGAAGGCGCGCAGGTAGCCGATACCCAACACCACGCCCGGCACTGCCAGCGCCGCCATGGCGCCGTAGTCGAGCCAGCGGCGGCCCACCAGCTTGGTGCGCAGCACCAGGTAAGCGATGGCGGTTCCCAGGACGATGTCGATCAGGCCCGCCATAGAGGCATACATCACGGTGTTGCGGATGTATTGATTGCTCTCGACGATGACCGTCTGGTAGTGCGCCAGCGTGTAGGCGTCCGGCAGCGGACTGAACGACCAGATGGTAGCGAAGGAGAGTAGCGACAGGCCGATATGCGGCGCCAGCACCAGCGCCAGGATCAGTGCGATCACAGCATAGGCCAACACCGTTTCCCAAGGCCGCATGCGCCGCTTGCTCAAGCCGCCGCCACCCTTCTGCACGGTGGCGTAATCCTTGCCCTTCATGGCAAAGGCGGAGATCCACAGCGCCAACAACGAACACACCACCAGCACCACGGAGATGACGTAGCCCATCGGGTCGCCGATGCCAGCGGAAGAAATGCGCAAGTAAGCCTGTGGGGCAAGCATCTGGTTGACGTTCAGCAGCAGCGGCGTGCCCAGATCGTCGAAGACTTTGATGAACACCAAGGAAGCACCGGCGATATAACCCGGCATGGCGAGCGGGAAGACGATCCGACGGAACAGGCGAAAACCGCTGGAGCCAAGATTCTGCGCCGACTCCTCCATGGAGCGGTCAATGTTGCGCAGCGCCGCCGACAGGTTGATCAGAATGAACGGGAAGTAGTGAATGGACTGAACGAATATCACTCCATTCAGGCCTTCCATAAACGGGATCTTGAAGCCGAAATAATCCTGCAGGAGAAGGTTGACCGTGCCGTTGCGGCCAAACAGCAGTTGCATGGCCACCGCGCCGATGAACGGCGGCATGATCAGCGGGATGATGCCGAGCGTCTGGATCAGCACCGTGCCGCGGAACTCGAAGCGCGAGGTGATATAGGCGAGCGGCAGGGCAAACAGCGTCGCTAGCACGACCGACAGCGACGAAACATAGAATGAGTTCCAGAACGAGCGGATAAAGATATCGGTCTGGAAAAAGTCGACGAAGTTCACCAGCGTGAAGGCGCCGGTCGCGCGGTCCTGGAATGCCACGAAGACGACTTTCAGCACCGGCACAAACAGGAACAGGATCAGAAACAGAGCAATCAGCAGCGCCAGCACGGCCTGCCCGGGGCGAGCACCGGCCAGGCTGAAGCGCGAAGTAGCCAACGGTGCATTGGCGATGGTGGACATGGGGTACAACCTCTTCCTCTAAACGGATCGGGCGGCGGCAGCCGCCCGATCGAGCGGAGCACCTGGGCAACATCAATCAGCACCAGGCGCTCTGCGCCAGCGAAACCTCTCGCTTAGCGCAGCAAGCGCGCCGCTTCATTTGCCCGCGCACGGGCCTGGCGGTAGTTGTCACGAGCGGAGGAGGACCACTGCTGCTCCAGCGCCGCCTGGCGCTGCGGCACTTCGTCCTTCTGCGAGCGCCGGCGCACGGTGAAGGCGCCCACCACCTCGGCCGAGGAGGCTTCTTCAGCCGTGATCGGCATCGCCGCGATCAGATCGCGCGCCTCGGCAATCAGCGCCTTTGCCTTGTCATTGCCCGGCTTCTTCGCCAGCCGCGCCTCAGCCTCGTGAATGGCCTTGGTGGCGACCTTCAAGTCATCCAGCAGGAAGGTAATCGTCTGGTCGAACAGCGCATCAACCACGGCAAAGCGACTTAACGACAGTTGCGAATCGAAGTTCACCGCCGCCCCGATGCTCTGATCCTTGAACGGGTTGGGGTAGTCCGCAGGCGCCTTGGCATAGGTCGCTGGGTTGACCGGCAGACGGCTGATGGAGGGCTCGAGCAGAACGGCCTGGCCCTGCTCGGACAGTAGGAAGTCGACGAAGGCCTCGGCCGCGGTGAGGTTGGGCGCGTTGTTGACGATGCCGACGTTGGCCGGAACCAGCGTGGTCACGGTCGGATAGACGAAGCCGACCGGGAAGCCAGAGGCCTGCGAGGACAGACCGAAGAAGTCGATGACGATACCTAGGCCGAAGTCACCGGTGTTGACACCGTCGGGTACGCCGAAGCTGCGCTCGGTGACCGTGCGGAAGTTGCCCGACAACTCCTTCAGCGTGCGCCAGCCCTTCTCCCAGCCATCGCCCTGCAGGATGGTTTCCACGGTCAAGTGGGTGGTGCCAGAGCGGGACGGGGCTGCCATGGCCACGTGGTCGTAGTACTCGGGCCGGGCTAGATCACCCCACTCCTTCGGTGCCGGCAGCTTATTCGCCTGCAGGTAGCGCTCGTTGAACATGATGCCGTAGCCGGAGAGGGCGAAACCGGCGTAGTAGCCGTCCGGATCGTGGATCGGATAGCCGCTGACTTCCGCCGGAATGCCTTCGACCTTGGGCGCGTAGGCGGCAAGCAGGCCATCGGCCTTCAGCACTTCGAACGCATCCGGCGCCGACGACCAGAAGATGTCGGTGACGTTGTTGGAGGCGGTCTCACGCAGGTAGCTGACGCCGGCGTTGGTGTTGCGATTCTGGATCTCCACCCGCACGTTCGGGTAGGCCTCCTGGAACGCTTTCTGGAACGGCGCCGTCATATCGTTCGGGAACGAAGTCGTGATGACCAACCGCCCGGATGGGCCATCGGCATAGGCACTGCCTGCTGCAAATACGGATGCTGCCAGCAATGGCAGAGCTTTCAGCATTGTTTTACGCACGGTCGGACTCCTCTCGTGTGCGGTTATTGTGTGTACGCTCTCTGGCGCTCACTCGTTTGATCACAGCAAGAGGTGCGCCAAGTCCTGCCGACGCAAGCCATTGTTTTCATTACAGCAGAAGAAGTGAGACAACAGCCACTGGGTCATAAAGGGAACATTTGCCCAGTAGCACGGTGTCATTGCAGGGACAAAAACCAAAACAGCTTGGTCGCAGGCTGATCACCGACGAGGGGCCCTAGGGGCTCACTCCTCCCGGTAATGCCCCTTGTCCAGCCCGTGCTTGCGCATCTTCAGGTACAGGCTCTTGCGCAGAATGCCCAGCGCCTCGGCGGTGCGACCGATGCGCCCACCGTGACGCGAGAGCGCCGCTTCCAGCACCGCCCGCTCGACCCGATCCATTACCTCGGCCAGCGGCTCGGTGTCGCCCCCGGGAAGTTCTGTCACCAGGCCGCCGAGCGGATCCTGTACGCCTAGCACCGCCCGCTCGGCGACGTTGCGCAGTTCCCGCACGTTGCCTGGCCAGTGGTGCGCCAACAGCCGCGCCAACAGCTCCGGCCCCAGCTCCGGTTCGGCCCGTCCCATACGCGCGGCAGCCAAGGTGGCGAAATGCACCAACAACAGCGGGATGTCCTCGGCCCGCTCCCGCAGCGGCGGCACCGGCAGGGTGATGACGTTGAGGCGGTAGTAGAGATCCTCACGAAAACTACCGTCGGCCACCAGTTCCAGCAGGTCGACCTTGGTCGCCGCCACCACGCGAATGTTCACCGAGATCAGCGCATTGCCACCCAGCCGCTCAATGGCCCGCTCCTGCAGTGCGCGGAGCAAGCGCACCTGCACCGACATCGGCATGCTCTCGATCTCATCGAGGAACAGCGTGCCACCATCGGCATACTCCAGCTTGCCGGTGCGCCGGCCCTGCGCGCCGGTGAAAGCGCCGGCCTCATGGCCGAACAGCTCGGTTTCGATCATCGCTTCCGGGATAGCGCCGCAGTTCACCGCGACGAAGGGCTTGTCACGGCGCCGGCCGAAATCATGCAGGCTGCGCGCCGCCACTTCTTTGCCAACGCCGGTCTCGCCTTGAATGAGCACATCGACGTCGGTATCGGCTAAGTCGGTAATGAGCGCCCGCAGCCGGGCAGCCGCTGCGCTGCGGCCGATAATGCGGCCGTCCAGCCGATCCAACCCGGCCAGGCGAGCCCGCAAGGCGCGGTTCTCCAACACCAGGCGGCGCTGTTCCTGGGCGCGGCGGACAATTTCCACCAGCTGCTCCGGCGCCGCTGGCTTCTCGATGAAATCGTAGGCACCGTTGCGCACTGCGCGCATCGCCATCGCCACATCGCCGTGACCAGTAATCAGCACCACCGGGATCTCCGGGTCGATCTGTTGCACGGCCGCCAGCAGGGCGAAGCCGTCCATGTCCGGCATCCGCACATCGCTGACGATCGTGCCTGGCCAGTCAGCGGTCAGCCCTTGCAGCGCCCGCGCCGCCCGCTGTTCGGCTCGCACCTGGAAGCCTTCGAGATCGAGGGTCTGGGCGCAGGACAGCAGCACCTCTTCTTCGTCATCGATGAGCAGCACGGCGGCGGTATTGGGCTCAGGCATGGTTCAATCGCATCTGGAAGACGGTTCCATCAGGGCCAGTGGCCACCACGCTGAGGCTACCACCGAAGTCCTTGACGATATTGTAAGAAATCGACAAACCCAGCCCCAGGCCGGCACCGACCCGCTTGCTGGTGTAGAACGGATCGAAGATCAGTGGCACTTGCTCCTCGGGAATGCCAACGCCGCTGTCGGCAACGCGAATCTCTACCCATTCCTGCACGTCGGCAGCAGCCCAAATCCGCAACCGGCGCGCCTCTTGATCCTTCATCGCATCCAAGGCATTACTGATCAGATTAACGAGAACCTGCTCCAGGCGGATCTCCTCGGCCTCCACCCGCAAGCCGGCCGGCAGATCGAGCACCACCTCCACCGGCTCGTGCTCCAGCCGCAGCTCGAACAGCGCCAGCGCCCGCTCCACCACCGGAGTGAATTCCACCGGCCCAAGCTGCACTGCCGGCCGCCGGGCAAAGCGTTTGAGGTGGTTGGAAATACCCGCCATACGGGCCGTCAGATCGGAGATCTTGGCCAGATTGCCCTTAGCCTCTTCGATCCGCTCGGCATTCAGTAGCAGGCCGGCATTGTGCGCATAGGAGCGAATCGCGGCGAGCGGCTGGTTCAGCTCATGGGCGACGCCAGCGGCCACTTTACCCAGCGCGGCCAGTTTCGCCGCCTGTACCAGCTCGGCCTGCGCCTCGCGCAGCTCCCGCTCGGTGCGGCGATGCTCGCTAACCTCCCGCTCCAGCCGGACGTTGCTGCGGGTGAGATCAGCAGTGCGCTCGGCCACCTTCAGCTCCAGCACCTGCTGTGCCTCGCGCCGCTCGGTGATATCGGTCAGGGTGACGATAAAGCCGCGCCGCTGCCGCTGGCGAAACGGCCGAATCCCCATCAGCAGCGGCACCATCGAGCCATCGTGCCGCCTGCCCAGGGTCTCCAGCGTCAATACCGCAGCGCTATCATCCAGTCCATCAGCCAGCACTTTCGCATAGAAAGCGGCGACACGGGCGCCATCC
>DASULL010000521.1:0-20401 GCA_036278215.1 Gammaproteobacteria bacterium
TATCTTCGACAAAGGCCTGTGCCGATACGGTGATCAGGGCTTCGCACGCTGTGGTGTACTCTGCCGCGCAGTGGGCCGCCATACCACCGCCAACGCTATGGCCAAAGGCGATGAAGCGGTCGATGCCTAGCTGCTCGCGCAGCACAGGGAAAAACCTCTCGGCCTCTTCCCGGATAAAGCCGATACTTAGTTTGTCTGTTCGGCGATCGGACTGCCCAAAACCGAGGCGGTCATAGGCAATCACCTGCCGTCCGGTACACTCAGCCAACACCGCCGGAAAAGTACGCCACAACTCGACACAGCCGAGGGAATCGTGAAACAGCACGATAGGTGATTGCCTGCGGAGATCGGTACTGTGATGCAGCGGCTGCCAGCAGCGAGCCAGCAGACGTCCTTGACCGGTGTCGACCCAGCTGTCCTGGGTTGAGTACCGTTGCTTATTCATCACTCCTCGCTAAGTCAGCAAATGGCGAAGCACGCCTGTTGAACAAACACCGATGATCACGGCAGGTAAAGCTGAGGGTAGGATTACCTAAAGCGACATAGCAAAGCGTCCTGATCACCTAAGTGGCCGCGGCCATCAGCGCGATCGCCATTAGAGTTAGCATATCAGGCATTACCGCTATGCCCAGGCAACTGCAGCTATCAAACCTGCGACTATGCCGGTCGCGACATACCGCGCACTTGGTACGAACGTAACCCCGATCATGGCATAGAGGCCGGATGTTTTCGTGAAGGAAGGTGTGTCGGCGCGAGCGAGGTCGGTATCCTTGCAAGTTAGAGCCGCCCGCGGTCGAGCCTGCAAATGATGTACACGGACCCCGTTTTTTTCGATAGCGCAATCGCAAAACGACCGGCGTTGCAGGCGGCCCGGATCCGCTTGCACGGTTCCCACTTCAGGCCGATGCCAGCGAGCGCGGCCGGCAGCGGCCTGGGTACATTAGCAGCAGCGGCCGCTGCCTCCTCGGTAGCGAGCCGCCTGCCGCTCACGGAAGAACTCCCCCCGGCTCATTGGTGGTCGCTCCGGATGAGCTCGCCGCATATGGTCGGCGTAGGCCTCGTAATCCGGAAGCCCCACCATCAGGTACGCCATCTGTCGTAGCCCGTGGGCCAAGGTCTTCAGTTCCTTGCGCATCTTTACATCCCTCTACCGACCGGTCCGGTCGAGACACTGGGACCGGGCAACGCTTCGAATGGCGCCTCTCGCGCTGTCGGCCGATCGTGGCGCAGCGCCTGCAGGCAAGCGCGGATGCTGAAGATCAGCATGCTAATCACTACGAACATGAATAGCGCAGTCAAGCCAGCATTGACATAGTCGTTGAAGATGATCTGCTGCATCTGCTCCAGGCTCTTAGCCGGCGCCACCACTTGGCCGCGCCCTAACGCTTCTTGCAGGCTAGCAGCATGGGTGAGAAAACCTACTCTCGGGTCGGCGTGAAACAGCTTTTGCCAACCGGCTGTGAGAGTGCAGGCCAGCAACCAAGCGGTCGGCAGGATCGCGGCCCAGGCGTAGCGCTCGCGCTTCATCTTGAATAGCACCACCGTGCACAGCATCAGCGCCACTGCGGCCAGCATCTGGTTAGAGATACCGAACAGCGGCCAGAAGGTATTGATCCCCCCCAGCGGATCGACCACGCCCTGGTACAGGAAATATCCCCAGGCGCCAACGCACAGCGCTGTCGCCAATACATTAGCGGGCCAGGAATGGGTATGTCTGAGTGCTGGCACAAAGGTGCCGAGCAGGTCTTGCAGCATAAAGCGGCCAGCGCGGGTGCCGGCGTCTACCGCGGTGAGGATGAACAAGGCCTCGAACAGGATGGCGAAGTGATACCAGAAAGCCATCATCGCTTGGCCGCCGCCGGTCAGCGCCGAGAAGATATGAGCCATGCCTACCGCGAGAGTGGGCGCCCCGCCAGCGCGGGAGATAATTGTGGCCTCGCCCACATCCTTAGCCGTCTGGATTAGCATTTCCGTGGTCACGACAAACCCCCATTGGCTCACCGCCGTCGCAGCGGTCTGAGCTGTATTACCAATCAGGGCGCCCGGGCTGTTCATGGCGAAATACACTCCCGGCTCGATGATCGAGGCTGCCACCAACGCCATGATGGCCACGAACGACTCCATCAGCATGCCGCCGTAGCCGATAAAGCGCATGTTCTTCTCGTTATCCAAAAGCTTCGGGGTGGTTCCAGAAGAGATCAGCGAGTGGAAACCGGATACCGCACCGCAAGCAATCGTGATGAACAGGAAAGGGAACAGCGAGCCAGCCCATACCGGTCCGGTGCCATCGGTGAAGCGCGTCAGCGCCGGCATCTTCAGCTCCGGCGCCATCACCACGATACCTATAGCGAGAGCAACGATGGCGCCAATTTTGAGGAAGGTGGACAGATAATCGCGCGGCGCCAGCAACAGCCACACTGGCAGTACCGAGGCGACGAAACCGTAGCCAACCAGCAGCCAAGTGAGTTGCACCCCGGTCAGGGTGAACAGCGGCCCCCAAGTAGGGCTTTCCGCCACCTGTCCGCCGAGAATGATGGCAAGCATGAGCAGGATGAATCCGACCACCGATACGCCGCCGATGCGCCCCGGGCGAACATAGCGCATCCACAACCCCATGCCGATGGCGATGGGGATGGTCGCTGCCACCGTAAAAGTACCCCAAGGGCTTTCAGCCAAGGCTTTGACCACGATCAGCGCCAGCACCGCGAGGATGATGATCATGATCAAAAAAGCGCCGAACAGGGCGATCACGCCAGGGGCATAACCCAGCTCTTCCCGGACCAACTCCCCTAAAGAGCGGCCATCCCGGCGGGTGGAAACGAACAGCACCATGAAGTCCTGTACCGCACCGGCGAGTACCACGCCGAAGATGATCCACAGCATCCCCGGCAAATAACCCATCTGGGCCGCGAGCACTGGTCCGACCAGCGGCCCAGCGCCGGCGATGGCGGCGAAGTGATGACCGAACAGGACGTACTTGTTGGTCGGAACGTAGTCCAGGCCGTCATTGTGCCGCACCGCCGGGGTTACCCGCAGGGGGTTGACGCCCACCACCGTGCGGGCCAGATAAAGCGCGTAGTAACGGTAAGCGACCAGGTAGATCGCCACTGCGGCAACCACTATCCAGAGCGCATTGATAGTTTCGCCACGCGCCAGGGCGACTGTGCCGAGCGCGAAAGCACCGACCACCGCCAGTGCGATCCAGCCGATGTGCTTGGCAAGGGAAGTCATGGGATCTCCTCGCATCTGCTACGGTGAACGGGCGGATCGCAGCATCGTCTCACCAGCAGAGGTGGCGGCTACAATCGCCGTTCCGGCAGCAATATGGGGATGCCGCGACCTGGCTACGATGCCTTGCTGCGATGGGTTTGATGCATCGACACAGCCCGTAGCGAATGAAGACGTGTATTGGATTTTTTTCCGGCCGTGCCCAATCCCACAATGAGATGAGGGCAAGGAGAAAATCGTGGCAACCCGCAACCACACCGGCAATGCTCCGCTGCGGATGTTGGAGCGTCTGATGGTCATGGAGTTCGACGCCGAAGAGGCTTGCCGGATAGCCATCGATCATCTGGCCGATCCACGTTACCGGGATCAGCTGACAGCGTTCAGGGCCGACTACCAGCGGCACTTACATGAACTGGAACCTGCAATCCGCCAACTCGGCGGCAAGCCGCCCAACAAGCCGGACCTGCGGGGCCGTCTGGAAGAAGGCAAGGTGCTGTTCGCGCAGCTCGGCGGCGACGATGCCATTCTCAAGGCCATACGGACCAACGCGGAACAACTGGTCCATGCCTATGAGCAGGCTCTCGGACAGGTGCCGGCGACCGCTCTGGAAGTCGCCACGCGCAATCGCGACGACCAACGCCAGCACCTTGACTGGCTTAACGCCACCATCAAGGCGATGGAGACGGCGCCCCATCGCGGGGTCCCGCCCTGGAACATTCCGCCGCCATCCGGCTTTTAACAGGCGTAGACCTTGCCGGCGCAGCCGCAGGACACGATTCTGCGGCTTGTGGCGATTCAGGGTTTGCAAATAAAAACCCCGCTCCGAAGAGCGGGGCTTCCCTGCAGGGTGATCCAGCTAGCTTTCACTAGCCTACGTTGACCTGCAAGGTAAAAGCTGAAGTATGGGCCTCATCTCGGCTTTCAAGGGCCGATCGTAATAAAATGAAAAATCAGCCACGAAGTCCGGCTCAGGTACGCCTGAGGCGAAGGCATCAGCAGCTCGTTCGCCAAGCATCCTCACAAAAACGCCCTGGAGAGGCTGGCTCCCCAGGGCGTTGATCGTGAATGGCTTGCTCGCCTTCGGCGGGTACCGCTTATGCGCAGCCGTACTTCTGCTTGGCCTCGCGGCGGCGGCGATGCAGCACCGGCTCGGTATAGCCGTTTGGCTGCTCGCGGCCCTTGAACACCAGCTCGCAAGCGGCCTGGAAGGCAACGCTGTCGTCGAAGTTAGGCGCCATGTTGCGGTAGCCGGGGTCGCCGGCATTCTGCCGGTCGACCACGGCGGCCATGCGCTTCATGGTCTCCATCACCTGCTCTTCGCTGACGATGCCGTGGTACAGCCAGTTGGCGATGTGCTGACTGGAGATGCGCAGGGTAGCGCGGTCTTCCATCAGGCCGACATCGTGGATGTCGGGCACCTTGGAGCAGCCAACGCCCTGCTCCACCCAGCGCACCACGTAGCCGAGAATGCCCTGGGCGTTGTTATCCAGCTCCTGCTGGATGTCCTCCGCCGACAGCTGGCTTCTGTCCTTCAGCAGCGGGATGGTGAGGATATCGTCCAGGCTGGCGCGCGGACGCGTGGCCAGTTCTTTCTGGCGGGCGCTGACGTCGACCTGGTGATAGTGGATGGCATGCAGGGTCGCGGCGGTCGGCGACGGTACCCAGGCGGTATTGGCGCCGGCCATCGGGTGGGCCTTCTTCGACTCCATCATCGCCTTCATTTCGTCCGGCATGGCCCACATGCCCTTGCCGATTTGCGCCTTGCCGCTCAAGCCGCAGGCCAGGCCGATATCGACGTTCCAGTTCTCGTACGCGCCGATCCAGGGCTGGGCCCGCATGTCGGCCTTACGAACCATGGGGCCGGCCTCCATGGAAGTGTGCATCTCGTCGCCGGTCCGATCGAGGAAGCCGGTGTTGATGAAAATGGTCCGGTCCTTGGCAGCCCGGATGCACTCCTTGAGGTTCACCGTGGTGCGGCGCTCCTCGTCCATGATGCCCATCTTCAGGGTGTTGCGGGCCAAGCCGAGCAGGTCCTCGAGGCGACTGAACAACTCATTGGCGAGCGCGGCCTCCTCCGGCCCATGCATCTTCGGTTTGACGATGTAGACGCTGCCGGTCCGGCTGTTGCGGAGCGGGTTGTTGCCCTTGAGGTCATGCATGGCGGCCAACGAGGTCACAGCACCGTCCAGGAAGCCTTCCGGGATCTCGTTGCCATTCTTATCCAGCACGGCATCGGTGGTCATCAGGTGACCGACGTTGCGCACCAGCATCAGGCTGCGACCGTGCAGCGTCATGGCGCTGCCGTCGGCCGCCGTGTAGCTGCGGTCTTGCGCCAGGCTGCGGGTCATCTGCTTGCCGCCCTTGCTGAAGGTGTCTTCCAGATCGCCCTTCATCAGGCCAGTCCAGTTGCGGTAGGCCAGCACCTTGTCCTCGGCATCCACGGTAGCGACAGAGTCTTCGCAATCCTGAATGGTGGTCAAGGCGGCTTCCAGCACCACGTCCTTGACGCCGGCCGGATCGGTCTTGCCGATATGGCTGTCGCGATCGATCTGGATTTCGATGTGCAGGCCATTGTGCTTGAGCAGCACCACGCTTGGCGTATCGCCGCCAACGTAGCCAACGAACTGGGCCGGGTCCTTCAGGCCGGTCTCGCTGCCGTCCTGCAGGGTCACAACCAGCTGCTTACGGCCGCCCTCGTCCTTCAGGCCGTACTGAGCGGCATCCTTATGCGAGCCCTTGGCCAGCGGTACCGACTCGTCGAGGAAATTGCGCGCGTAGGCAATCACCTTCTCACCGCGGGTCGGGTTGTAGCCGCTGCCTTTCTCGGCGCCGCCGGTTTCCGGCAGCACGTCGGTGCCGTAGAGCGCGTCGTAGAGGCTGCCCCAACGGGCATTGGCGGCGTTCAGGGCATAACGGGCATTGGTCACCGGCACGACCAGCTGCGGGCCAGCCAGCTGGGCGATTTCAACATCGACATTCTCGGTGCCGATCTGGAAATCCGGCCCTTCCGGCAGCAGATAGCCAATCTCGCTCAGGAACTGCTTGTAGTCCGCCAGATTGATGGACTGACCTTTGCGCTCCCGATGCCAAGCGCTGATCTTTTCCTGCAGCTCAGCGCGCTTCTGCAGCAGCGCCTTGTTCTTCGGTCCGAGGTCATCGACGATGCGACCCAACCCGGTCCAGAACGCCTCAGGATCGACTCCAGTACCCGGGGCAATTACCTCGGCCACCAGGTCATAAAGCTCCTTTGCGATCTGCAGTCCACCCACCTGAACTCGTTCAGTCATATTCGACGCCTCGCTCTCCAGTCCATGATTTGTTCGATCGCCACGAGTGCGGCCGGACCGCCAACGGCGGCAAAGCCTAACATACTAACCGAGATCGACAGATTCGGCATGTCGCGGAGCTGCCGAGGCTGGCTACCGGCTATGACCGGCAGTCGAACCAGTGGGCCGGCAGGACATTACGCAACACATAGCCGCGTTCGACCCGCCGGAAGATCTCTCGCAGATCGCGCTCGACCTTGCCGGAGAATTGATAGACCAGAAAAGCCCCCTCCGGCGCCAAGGCGGCGCGCGTACCGATCAAAATGGCCCGCCGCAAGCCTTGGGGCATGACACTGAAAGGAATGCCGGAAACCACGCAGTCCGCCGGCGGCAGCTGATGACGGCGCAGTATTTCCTCGACATCGGCAGCCGAACCGTGCTCTACCAGTAAGCGTGGATCGACCAGCTCACGGCGCAAATAATCAACGAAATCGCCGTTGGTTTCGATAGTCAACAGCCGCGCTTCGGCCGGCAAACGTTGCAGAATGCCGGCCGTAAAAGTACCAATGCCGGGTCCATATTCGACAGCCATACGCACCCGCCCCCAATCGATTCGAGACAGCAGTCGGTCGACCAACACTCTCGAACTCGGAATCACCGATCCGAGCATTGTTGGATGTCTGACAAAATTGCGTGCAAACAGCAGTCGCCCGTTGCCGATCCCTTCCACGCTCCTGTCTCCTTAGGTAGCTCTCTTGCGGTTACCCGAAACCGTTTGGCACCCCTGCCATAAGGAATGGCGTCCGCTCTTCAGGATTAAGAATGGCTGTCGAAACAGAGGCTGTCACCATGACGGCCGCATGACCGATCGCTCTTTTGCCCCAGATAGCCTCGCAGGCTGCCGGCAAGGCATGGATGCCATTGCTCGGCCTAACCGGCTCCGGCTCAAGGCCCAGACGGCGGCCGCACCCCAGCTCGGGCCGAGCGAAGGCCGACCCGCCTAACCGGCACCGCCGGCCAGGCTCATCGGCACATCTCCTCCCAATGCGGGCGAGCCGATAGAGAAGAAAGGCCCGGCATATTGCTTGTAAACCGGTTTTTTCAGCCCAAGGATCGATCGAGCTTCAGCGGAGTTTGTTATGGGAGTGCGGCAAAGGGGTCGATAAAGGCGTTCCTCCGATGGCGCAGATATTTTCGCGGCAGGCGAACCTTCTTACACGCCTCGTTCTGGCCTCGCTGGTGCTAGGTTTGCCGTTGGCTTTTTTTATTGGCGGCGCTTATTACCGCTCCGGCTGGCGGACCGGCCAGGACGTAATCCGAGCCCAGCCGGTACCGTTCAGCCACCGTCACCATGTCGGCCAGCTCGGAATTGACTGCCGTTACTGCCATACCTCGGTCGAAACATCGGCTTTCGCCGGATTGCCGTCGACCGATATTTGCATGAGCTGTCACTCCCAACTCTGGACCAATGCGGAAATGTTGGCACCAGTAAGGCAGAGCATGGCTGGCGACAAACCGATCCGTTGGCGGCGAGTGCATGACTTGCCCGACTTCGTCTATTTCGACCACAGCATCCATGTTCAAAAGGGCGTCGGTTGCGAGAGCTGTCATGGCCGCATCGACCAAATGCCGCTGACCCGGCAGGCAGAAAGCCTGCTGATGCACTGGTGCCTGGATTGCCACCGGCAGCCGGAGCGGCATCTACGGCCGCAGGAGGCGATTTTTACGATGGGCTGGACGCCGCCGGCAGATCAGTTGGCGCAAGGACGGCGTCTGGCCGAAGCGCATCGGCTAGACCGCAATGTGATGGTGAACTGTTCGACATGCCACCGATAAAACCAGCGGATTTGCAGAAGATTGGCCGGCAACTGGCGAACCGCCACGGTAAGGAGTACTGGCGTAGCCTGGAGGCACTGGCGGAACAGCCCGCTTTCGGCGCCTACCTGGAGCAGGAGTTCCCCAGGTTGGCGGAAATCTGGAACGGCCCGGTCGACCGCCGCGGCTTTCTCAAGATCTCCGCTGCCGCCATGGCCTTGGCCGGGCTCGCCGGCTGCGAACGGCAACCGCCGGAATACATCGTTCCCTATGTGCGAATGCCGGAGCGCCTGGTTCCGGGCAAACCGCTGTTCTATGCCACCACCTTGAGCGCCACCGGCACAGGGGTTGGGGCGCTGGTGGAAACCCATGAGGGCCGGCCACTGCGGCTCAGCGGCAACCCGGCGCACCCGGCCAGCCTGGGCGCGCTGGACGTATTCAATCAGGCGGCGATTCTCGATCTTTACGATCCGGATCGGGCACAAACTCCATTGTTTGGCGGAGAGCCCGCAGCTTATTCCCGGTTCGAGGCCGAATGGCGCAGCCGCTATACGCAGTTGACCCGCCAGCGCGGCCGCGGCCTGCACGTTCTTACCCCGCCTCTGCACTCCCCCTCCCTGGCTGCGCAGCTACAGGCGCTGCTGGCAGCGCTGCCGGAAGCACGCTGGTACGGCCACACGCCACTGGAGCGGGGCGGCGCCCTGGCGGGAGCAAGGCAGGCCTTTGGTCAGCCCTTGGAAGTTCGCTACATGCTGGAGCGGGCAGTCTGCATCGTCTCGCTGGAAGCCGATTTTCTTGGCGATATGCCAGGCTCGCTGCGCTATGCCCGCGACTATAGCGGCAGCCGCGGAGTCCATGGGAAGCGCCAAGACAGCCGCTTGTACGTAATCGAAAGCCAGGTCAGCATCACTGGGGCCAAAGCCGATCACCGTCAGCCGGTGCCGCCTTCGCAGTTGGATCCGGTAGCCCGAGCGCTGGCCGCACGGCTCGGCCTACCAGTCTCGCCGCCGGTGGAGCAGCCGGTGCCGGACTACTGGCTGGCGGCGCTAGCCCGCGACCTGCTGACCCGTCAGGGACAAAGCGTGGTCATTGCCGGCGAGCAGCAGACGGCGGCGGTGCATCTGCTGGCGCACGCCATGAATGCCCGACTGGGCAATCTCGGCCGCACCATCGAATACTACCAACCGCCGCTGCCCAGTCCTGCCCAAGATCTGGCCGAACTACTGGCGGCCATTGCCGCCGGCGAGGTCGAGACCCTACTGATCCTCGGCGGCAACCCCGTCTACGACGCGCCGGCCGACCTGGATCTGGCGACCGCGCTGCCTCAAGTGCCGTTTGCCGTTTATTACGGGCCGTATGCCAATGAAACCGCGGCTGTCTGTCGCTGGCTGGTACCCGCCGCCCACCCGCTGGAGAGTTGGGGCGATGCGCTGGCTTTCGACGGCAGTGCCAGCCCGGCACAACCGGTGGTGCAGCCGATCTACGGCGGCATCGAGCCGCTGCGCTTCCTGGCCGAACTCCGCGGTCAGCTCGGCGCGCAGCCGCGCCAGTTGGTGCGCGACTACTGGCAGAGCCGCTATGGCGACGCCGACTTCGATGCCTGGTGGAACGGCTCACTGCATGATGGCGTATTCGCCGGCATGCGGGCGTCGGCAGTAGCGGCCGAGCTGCGGCCTGACTGGAACAAGGCGTTGCCGCCGCTGCCGCAGCGGCAGGGCATGGAACTGCGTTTTGCACCGGACCCGTCGCTCTGGGATGGCTCGGTCGCCAACAACGCCTGGCTGCAGGAACTGCCTCGACCGCTGACCAAGCTGGTCTGGGGCAACGCCGTGCTGATCAATCCCCTTGATGCGGCGGCGGCGGGCATAGCCCAGAACCAGCTGGTGCAGCTTGCTCACGGCACTTGGTCGCAGCAGGTACCGGCGCAGCTGCAGCCGGGTCAGCCGCGCGGCACCGTTACCCTGCATCTGGGCGGCGGCCGTAGCGCCGCCGGCCGGGTCGGCAACGGCATCGGGGTTGCTGCCTACCGCCTGCGGCCGGCAGCCCAGCCCTGGTTCACCACGGTACAGCTGCAACCGCTGCCGGCCGAACAGCAGGTCATTACCACTCAGCACCATCACCGCATGCAGGGTCGCGAGCAGCAGCTGGCCCGCACCACCACTCTGCAGGAACTGACCGCCGAGGCGGCGCGGGCGGCAGAGCCGCAACCCAGCAGCAGCCTGTACCCGGAACACCGCTACAACGGTTATGCCTGGGGCATGCTGATCGATATCGATGCCTGCATCGGCTGCAACGCCTGCGTGATCGCTTGCCAGTCGGAGAACAATGTCCCGTCGGTAGGGCCGGAACAGGTACGACGTGGCCGGGAAATGCACTGGCTGCGCATCGATCAGTACTACAAGGGCGGCCTCGAGGCGCCCAAAGTGGTGTTCCAGCCGGTGCCTTGCATGCACTGCGAGAAGGCGCCCTGCGAGTACGTCTGCCCGATGCACGCCACTACGCACTCCAGCGAAGGCGTAAATGAGATGACCTACAACCGCTGCATCGGCACGCGTGACTGCTCACAGAACTGCCCCTACAAGGTGCGCCGCTTTAACTTTCTCAGCTATACCGGCAAGGACGCTCTGACTCCGGCAGTCATCGGCACACACAACCCGGATGTGACCGTGCGCAGCCGCGGCGTGATGGAAAAGTGCAGCTACTGCATCCAGCGCATCAACCGCGCCCGTATGGCAGCGCAGAAGGAGAACCGGCGCATCCGCGACGGCGAGTTCACCACCGCCTGCGCCGAAGCCTGCCCTACCCGGGCGATCGTATTCGGCGACATCAACGATCCGGCTGCCGAAGTCAGCCAACTGAAGAGCTCCCGCCTCAACTACGCCATGCTGGCGGAGCTCAACACCTGGCCGCGCACCACCTACTTGCCGGGAGTACGCAACCCGAATCCGGAGATCGCCAGACACGAAGGTCAATGAGGACGACACGGCGCCATGGAAGGCCTGTACCCAGCACCTGAAATCGGCAAACGCAGCCACGCGGGGCCGGCGGCATGAACGGCGACGCAGAGACCGACAGGCCGCTCGCCCGGCCGCCGCTGCTCAAGCCCGGTCAGACCTATGCGACCGCGACCGATCAGATCGCGGCGATCGTGCTGTCGCGCAAA
This sequence comes from Gammaproteobacteria bacterium, assembly GCA_036278215.1. Classification (GTDB taxonomy): domain Bacteria; phylum Pseudomonadota; class Gammaproteobacteria; order Nitrococcales; family AK92; genus JAAYIK01. Next base: position 11,473 of record DASULL010000521.1, read on the forward strand.
ACCAGCAAGGGCTGGTGGCTCTGTTTCGGCCTCAGCAGCGTGCTCGCGCTCGGCTATCTGCTCGGTGCGCCGATCATCTTCAGCTATGGCCCTGGCCTGTTCGGCATCAACATTCCGGTCGCCTGGGGCTTTCCGATCGTCAACACCGTTTGGTGGATCGGCATAGGCCACGCCGGCACGCTGATCTCCGCTATTCTATTGCTGCTCAACCAGAAATGGCGCAATTCCATCAACCGCTTCGCCGAAGCGATGACTATCTTCGCAGTCATCATCGCCGGCACTTGGCCCATCCTGCACCTGGGCCGGCCGTGGTTCTTTTACTGGCTGATTCCCTACCCCTCCACCATGGGCGTCTGGCCGCAGTTCCGCAGCGCCCTGGTATGGGATTTCTTCGCGATCTCAACCTACATGATCGTCTCGATCATCTTCTGGTACATGGGCATGGTGCCCGACCTCGGCAGCCTGCGGGACCGCGCCCGTAAACGCTGGCAGCAGGTGGCCTACGGCCTGTTGGCGCTGGGCTGGCGCGGCTCGGTCCGGCATTGGCAGAACTACGAATCGGCCTACCTATTGCTGGCCGGCTTTGCCGCGCCACTGGTGGTATCGGTGCACAGCGTCATCTCGCTGGACTTCGCCATCAGTATCGAAGTCGGCTACCACTCGACCATCTTTCCGCCCTACTTCGTCGCCGGCGCGCTGTACTCCGGCTTCTGCATGGTGCTGACCATCCTGGTGCCGATGCGCAAGGTATTCGGCCTGGAGCCGTACATCACCCTGCGCCACCTCGACAACGCCGCCCGGTTGCTGCTGGCTGCCGGCCTGTTCGTCGCCCACGGCTACATCTCGGAATTCTTCACCGAGTGGTACTCCGGCAGCACCTTTGAGCGCACCCTTGGCTGGAGCCGTATCACCGGGCCGTATGCCTTTGCCTGGTGGATCACCATGTTCTGCAACGTCCTGGTCGTGCAACTGTTCTGGTTTAAGCGGGTGCGGCGCAGCCCGTGGACGCTGTGGGTCTTGTCGCTAGTGATCAACCTCGGCATGTGGATGGAGCGCTACGTGATCGTCATGACCGGCCCGGCCCGCAGCTATACCTCGGGGCGCTGGGACGTGGTCTGGGCGACCCTGTTCGACTTGGCCACTCTGATCGGTTCGATCGGCTTCTTCTTCATGCTCATGCTCCTGTTCGTGCGCTTTCTGCCGGCCATCTCGATCTTCGAGGTGCGCGAGCTGGTGCGCGAACAGAAGGAAGAGGGGGCGCCATGACCGAGCGAGAGCGAAGCTGGGGTCTGCTGGCCGGTTTCGGCAGTGTCGCCGAGCTGCATGCCGCCATCGTCGCGCTGCGGGCGGCCGGCTACCGCCATATGGATGCCTATACCCCGCTGCCGGTGGAAGGTCTGGCCGAGGCACTGGGCCAGAAGCGGAGCTGGGTGCCGCTGATCACCCTGTGCGGTGCGCTGGCAGGCGGGATCTTTGGCTTCTGGATTCAGTGGTGGACGGCGGTGGTGGATTTTCCAATCAACGTCGGCGGCCGCCCGTTCAACAGCTGGCCGGCCTTCCTGCTAGTAACCTTTGAGATGGCGGTACTGGTCGGCGCCTGTACGGCCTTCGCCGCCATGCTGGCCCTTAACCGGCTGCCGCGGCTGCACCACCCGTTGTTCGGTGTGGGCGAATTCGATCTGGCCAGCCGTAACCGCTTTTACCTGGCAATCGAAGCCAGCGATCCGCTGTTCGACCCAGTGCGTACCCGGCAGCTGCTGCAGCAACAAGCGCCACTGTCGCTGCGCGAGGTGCCGCCATGAGCTGTCGGCTTCGACAGACGCCTTTGCTGCTCGCCGCCCTGGTGCTGGCTGGCTGCAGCCAGGAGATGGATAACCAGCCGAAATACAAAACCTTCGCCCCCACCCCAATCGCCTGGAATGACCCGGCCCGGCCGCCGGTGCCGGACACCATACCGCGCGGCCAGTTGCCGCAGCCCATTCCCGAGACGCTGCCGTTACCGGTGACCGCCGAACTGTTGGCACGCGGCCGGGAGCGCTTCGAGATCTACTGTACGCCCTGCCACTCGCCGCTCGGCGATGGCGACGGCATGATCGTCCGCCGCGGCTTTCCGGCACCACCGAGCTACCACACCCCGCGGCTGCGAGCGGTGAGCGACGGCCATATCTACCGCGTCATCACCCACGGCCATGGCGTCATGTATTCCTATGCCGCGCGGGTGCCGCCGGACGACCGCTGGGCGATCGTCGCCTATATTCGTGCCCTGCAGTTATCGCAGCAGGCCGCAGCAGGGCCGGCGCCAACCGAGATGGAGCAGGCGCCATGATCTTGGCCATCGCCGATCCGACGCTGCTCAGGCGGCGCGGTCTGATGCTCGGTGGCGCTGCGCTGGCAGTTTATCTGCTTGCTGCTCTCTTCTCCCCACGAACAGCATTGCAGTCGTGGTACGCCGCCACCGTGTTCTGGACCGGCATTTCGCTGGGTGCGCTGGCACTACTGCTGATCCACCACCTCACCGGTGGCCGCTGGGGCTGGTATCTGCGGCCGCTGCTGCTGGCGGCAATCGCCACCCTGCCCCTGGTGCTGCTGGCCCATCTGCCGCTGCTGCTGGCCATCGATACGCTTTATCCCTGGGCGCAGCCGGCGGCGGCCCTGCCGGAAGTAGTGCGCAAGAAACTGGCGTACCTGAACACGCCCTTCTTCGTCGCTCGCAGCCTGAGCTATTTTGCGCTCTGGCTGGCGGTAGCCTATGCCGCCGGCGCCTGGCGTAACGACGATGGCCGCCGCCGTGGCGGGCTGGCGGCGGTGGGGCTGATCCTGTATGCGCTGACCATCACGTTTTACGGCGTCGACTGGGTGCAGTCGCTCGATCCTGAGTTCTACTCCTCCACCATCAGTTACCGCCTTGCCACCAGCCAGTTTGTCGGAGTCATGAGCTTCGCCATCGCCACCGCGGCGCTGCTCGACTGGCCATCGGCGGACGACCAGGAGCCGCCGCTGCGGGATCTTGGCAACCTGCTGCTGTCCGCGCTGATGCTGTGGGCGTATATCGCCCTGATGAAGTACGTGATCATCTGGTCCGGCGATGTGCTGCATGAAATCCGCTGGTATTTGCACCGCCGTCAGGGCGTCTGGTTCTGGCTGACCAGTTTGCTAGTCATAGTGCATTTCTGCCTGCCTTTTTTTGCCTTGCTGTTCCGCCGCATCAAGCAGAGCGGCCGCCTGCTCGGAACGCTCGCAGGTCTGGTTCTGGCCGCTAACGCGCTGGACGCCTGCTGGCTGGTGCTGCCGAGCTTCCCCGACCGGCCGCCCTGGGCGGGTTTGCTGGATATCGCCGCGCTGCTCGCCTTGGGCGGGCTGTGGGTGGCGCTGTTTCTATGGCAGCTGCAGCGCGCCAGGGAGGAAAGCCATGGCTGAGCAAACGAGCACGCAGCTGTATGAGCAGCGCGACGTCAACCCGAAGTGGCTGGCGTTGACCGCCGGCATCATTGTGGCCGGCATCGCGCTCTGCCTGGCGCTATGCGCTTGGGTACTGTGGTTGGGCAGACCGTCAGCGCCGCCGCCGCGGCCGCTGACAATCATGGAGCCGGTGCCGGCGCCGCGCCTGCAGACCGATCCACGGGCCGACCTGGAGCAATATCAGGCCGACAAGCAGCGCTGGCTGCACAGCGGCGGCTGGACCGACCGCCGCGCCGGCATCGCACACCTTCCTATTGATGAGGCGCTGCGGCAGGTGGCCGAGCACGGCCTGCCGCGCTGGCCGGCGCCGCGCGAAGACTCGCCCGCCATGCGCGCCCAGCGAGCCCGACAGCAGGCAGGCGCACCATGAGCCGGGCCATCCTGTTCTGCTTGCTGCTGTTGCCGATGACGGCCCAGGCCGCGCCGGCTCCCTTGCAGACGCCGGCCGATGCCGTCATCGGCGAGGTGGCGCTGGAACAACGTATCGGCGCCGAGTTACCGCTGCAGCTGGTGTTCCGCAATGCCGCCGGGGAGGAGGTGCGGCTGGGCGATTTCTTCGGCCAGGGCCCGGTGCTGCTGGTGCCTGTATGGTACAGCTGCCCCAACCTCTGCGGCGTTACTCTGCGCGGCCTGGAAAGCGGCTTGCGTGAGGTGGATTTCTCCGTCGGCAAGGATTTTCGGGTGGTCGCGGTCAGCGTCGATCCGGAGGACGCCACCGCCAAAGCCGCTGGTATCCGCGACGGCCTAGTGCGCAACTACGGCCGGCCGGGCGCGGCCGACGGCTGGCAGCTGCTGACCGGCGAAGCCGAGGCGGTACGGGACTTCTATCGGGCGTTGGGCATCGGCTACAGCTACGACCGGCAGGCCAGGCAGTACGCCCACCCGGCCACCATCGTGCTGGCCACGGCCGATGGCCGCATCAGCCGCTACATGCCCGGCGTGGTATTCGAGCCGCAGCATTTGCGCCGCGGGCTGCTGGAGGCGGGCGACGGCCGGCTGGGCTCGGTGGTGGAGCGGGTGCTGCTGCGCTGCTACAGCTACGACCCAGCCACCGGTCGCTACAGCCTGCTGGTGACCGACTTGCTGCGGCTCGCCGGCAGCCTCACCGTGGTTCTACTCGGCGGCGGCATGTTGCTGGCACTGTGGCGCGAGCGGCGCAGGCGGAGGGCAAGCCCATGACCGCTGCCCAATCATTCCAGCCGATCGATCCGCCTCGACCGTTTGCGCTGTTCCCGGAAGCGACCTCGACGCTCGCCGGCCAGGTCGACGCCGTCTACTTCACCATGCTGGGGTTATGCGGGCTGGTCATATTGCTGGTGCTGGCGCTGATGACGTATTTCATCCTGCGCTACCGGCGCGGCAACCTCAGAGCCGACCGCACTCACCGCTGGCCGCGCTGGCTGCGCCACCGACTGGAGTGGGTCTGGATCACCTTACCGTTGCTGATCTTTATCGCCGTATTCGTCTGGGGCGGGATCGTTTACATCCGTATCCACAGCATGCCGGCCGACGCCCTCGAGATTCATGCCATTGGCAAGCAGTGGATGTGGAAATTCCAGCACCCGGGCGGCCAGCGCGAGATCAACGAACTGCACGTGCCGGTGGGCCGGCCCATCAAGCTGACCCTGGCATCGCAGGACGTCATCCACAGCTTTTATGTGCCAGCCTTTCGGATCAAGCGCGATGTCGTGCCCGGCCGCTACCACCAGGCCTGGTTCGAGGCGACCGCCGTAGGCCGCTACCACCTATTCTGCGCCGAGTACTGCGGCACCATGCATTCGCAGATGCGTGGCCAGATAGTGGTGCTGCCACCGCAGGAGTATGCCGACTGGCTGCGCCGGCAGGAGCTCGGCAGCTCGCTTGCCGCCGAAGGCGCCGCCCTGTTCCGCAGCTATGGCTGCAGCGGCTGCCACGGCGCCAACAGCAGCGTGCGGGCGCCGAATCTGGCCGGTATCTATGGCCGGCCTCAACCGTTGACGGGGGGCGGCACAGTGATCGTCGACGATGCCTATATCCGCGACTCCATCCTGCTGCCACAGAAGCAGGTGGTAGCCGGCTTCGAGCCGATCATGCCGAGCTTCGCCGGCCAGATCGGCGAGGATGACATTCTCAAGCTGATCGCCTTCATCAAGTCCCTGGCTGCCGAGCAGGAGATACAACCATGAGCGCGATTCCCCAAACCGGCAGTTATCTGGACAGCGGCTACAGCCTCCGTTCCTGGCTGCTGACTACCGATCACAAGCGCATTGCCTGGCTGTTTCTGCTGTCGCTGACTCTATTCTTTTTTCTTGGCGGCACCGCGGCTGCCTTGATCCGGCTGGAGCTGGTGACACCGACCGGCGATCTGGTCGGCCAGGACACCTACAACCGGCTGTTCAGCCTGCACGGGATCATCATGGTGTGGTTCTTTCTGGTGCCGTCGATTCCCGCCACGCTCGGCAACTTCCTGGTGCCGCTGATGATAGGGGCCCGCGACATGGCGTTCCCGCGACTGAACCTGGCGAGCTGGTATCTGTACATCATCGGCGGCCTGTTCACCTTCGCTACCGTCATTTCCGGCGGCGTCGACACCGGCTGGACCTTCTACACCCCCTACAGCAGCATGTTCTCCAACACCCATGTGGTGCTCGCCATCGTCGGCGTGTTCGTCGTCGGCTTCTCCTCCATCCTCACCGGCTTGAATATCGTGGTCACGGTCCACCGCCTGCGGGCACCGGGCATGACCTGGTTCCGCCTGCCGCTGTTCATCTGGTCGACCTACGCAACGGCTGTGATCATGCTGCTGGCCACTCCGGTACTGGCCATGACCCTGCTGTTGGTGGCGCTGGAGCGGCTGCTCGGCATCGGCTTCTTCGACCCGCGGCTGGGTGGCGATCCACTGCTGTTCCAGCATCTGTTCTGGTTCTATTCCCACCCGGCCGTCTACATCATGGTGCTGCCCGGCATGGGGGTGGTGAGCGAGCTGATGGCGGCTTTCTCCAAGAAGGCAGTGTTTGGCTACACCTACGTGGCGTTTTCCAGCATCGCCATCGCTTTCCTCGGATTTCTGGTGTGGGGCCACCACATGTTCACCGCGGGCCAGTCGATGTACGGCAGCCTGGCTTTCGGTCTGCTCAGCTTCATGGTTTCGGTGCCTTCGGCGATCAAAGTGTTCAACTGGACCATGACCATGCGCAAGGGCACGCTCAGCTTCGAGACACCGATGCTGTACGCGCTCGGCTTCATCGGGCTATTCACCATCGGCGGGCTGACCGGGCTGTTTCTCGCCACCATGGCGATCGACGTGCATGTGCACGACACCTACTTCGTCATCGCTCACTTCCACTACATCATGGTCGGCGGCATGGTTACCGCCTATCTCGGCGGCCTGCACTACTGGTGGCCGAAAATCACCGGTCGACTGTATTCCGAGCGCTGGGGCCAGATCGCCGCGGTGCTCATGTTTTTCGGCTTTAACCTGACCTTCTTCCCACAGTTCATTCTCGGCTACCTCGGCATGCCGCGGCGCTACCACTCCTATCCAGACGAGTTTCAGGTGCTGCACGTGCTCTCCTCCGCCGGCGCGGTGGTACTCGCTTTCGCTTACCTGCTGCCGCTGTGCTACCTGGGCTGGTCGCTCAAGTACGGCCGCCGGGCCGGCAGCAACCCCTGGGGCACCACCGGCCTGGAATGGACCACCAGCTCGCCGCCGCCTAAGTACAACTTCGAGCAGATCCCGCGGGTCGACTATGGGCCCTATCGCTACCCGATAGTCAGCGGGACGCCGCCAACGGAGACGCGCCATGGCTGAGGACAGCCTGCCGATACAGTTCGTCGCGCCGGCGCAGCGGAATGAAGCCGTCACTCTGGCGATGTGGCTGCTGCTGGCCACTGAGGCGCTTATGTTCGGCGCTCTGTTCCTGAGCTACCTCATCTATCGCTTGTTGTTTCCGCAGACTTTCGCTGCAGCCAGCGCCCAGCTCGATTCCATGCTGGCCGCGCTCAACACCGGCGTCCTGCTTACCTCCAGCCTGACGATCGCGCTGGCGATCCAGGCGGTCGCTTTACGACGGCGCGCCCTGGCACTGTGGCTGCTGGCCGCCACCGTGGCGCTCGGCTGCAGCTTTCTCATTCTCAAGGGCTATGCCTGGTACACCGAGTATCAGCATCACCTAGTGCCGCTGCGAGGCTTCCAGACGGATTACTCTGCCCTTGGCAGCGGGGCGCAGATGTTCTTCAACCTGTATTTCGTGATGACCGGTATGCACGCCTTGCACTTGAGTATCGGCATCGCCGTGGTACTGGTGATGATGGCTTACGTCGCCTGGTCGGATCGCACCGCCATGGTGACGCGCCGGGTCGGCTTGGCCGGGCTGTACTGGCATTTCGTCGACATCATCTGGGTATTTCTGTTTCCGTTGTTCTATCTGGTGGTGTGAGGGTGGCATGAACGCAAGGCGTTACATCGGCACCTACCTCGCCCTTATCCTGCTGCTGACCGCCACGGTCTGGAGTCATGGCTTTGAACTTGGCGGCTGGAACGTCGTCATCAATCTGGCTATCGCCGCCGCCAAGGCTGCCCTGATCGCGCTGGTATTCATGCAGTTACTGCGGGAAAAAGCCCTGACCCGTATTTTTTCGCTGCTCGGCCTGAGCTGGCTTGCCATTCTGTTCGTTCTGGTACTTGCCGATTACCTCACACGCTAAGCGTTGCGCGACAGATGGCCCACGCCTTTCATGACATCGGCCATGCTGCCGTAATCGCGATTCGGCATTTGATCGAGCAACTGCAGAATCTCGTCGTCGGCTTTCTGCCGCCGCGCCTGCCGAAGCAGAGCCTGGCGATCGGCGGGAAAGTCGACGCCGTCCAGATAGCGGGCCACCTCGGTCGGCGACTGCTGGCGGCGCTTGCCATTCCTGCCCATGCCGTAGCCCCTCCATGCTGTAAGACGAAAGCTCAAATTTGGGACGATGCCGCTGGGTGGCAAGCCAAGCCGTTCTTTGTATGCGCCGAGCGTGCCCGCATGTTCGCCGGCAAAGGAGTGCTTTGCATGAAAATCCGGCTCAAGCCGTTGCGCGATCAAGTCATGGTAATCACTGGCGCCACCAGCGGCATAGGCCTCGCCATCGCCCGCGGCGCCGCAGCACGTGGCGCCCGGCTGGTGGTATCGGCGCGTAACGCCGAGGCTCTTGCGCAGCTGGTACGAGAAATCAGCGCTGCCGGCGGCGAGGCATTGGGCGTGGCCGCTGACGTCGGCGTGGAAGCGGAGGTACAGCACCTGGCAGATGCAACGATTGAGCGCTTCGGCGGTTTCGATACCTGGATCAACAATGCCGGCGTGTCGATCTACGGACCGCTGCTAGAGGTCAGCAGGGAAGATCACCGCCGGCTGTTCGACACCAACTACTGGGGGGTGGTGTACGGCTCGCTGATTGCGGCTCGGCATCTGCGCGATCATGGCGGCGCCCTGATCAATATCGGCAGCATCCT